>JAMPEO010000162.1 GCA_023665105.1 Candidatus Gastranaerophilales bacterium
AAAATAAAAATTGCTTTATTTGAGTGTTTTGTTAATAAAAAGTTACGTATTTTATAAATTTAATGCGTAACTAAATAATTTCCCAACTTTTGCATTATACGCTCTTGCGTCATCGGTTGAGAATAAATTTTTCCAATGACTTAATGGTGTTCCATCTGTAGAGTATGACGGATTTGTCATCATCAAATGATGCGTTGAAGTATCGTATCTTAGTGGAAATAAATCTTCCATTTGCATAAAACTTGGGAGTTTATCACTAGGATATTCATACGCAAACAGACAGCTATTAATTCTATTTAATCTATCTTCATAGCGTCTGCCGCCTTCATCATTATCGTTTGAAACTTCTATTCCAGGAGCATAAACTCTATCATATTTGAATTCTATTGCCCATTTCTTTACTTCATCATAATTGTCAGGTGGTATAAATGCAGTTCCTGCATTAAGTCCAAGATTTTTATATCTTTCAAAATCACTGGTACTTTTTTCTCCAACAAAACTTATGGCAGTATTGCCGCTTCTTGCTCTGATTTCATGAATAATATACTGCATTTGTCCGTATTCAGGAAGAGCACCAACACCAGTATAGTTTATACAGTCATAACCTCCAATGTGTTTTGCTGAATCTATAAAAATACATTCAAAACCTAATTTGATTAGTTTTACGTGTTCATTAATAAATAACTCTTGATGTTCTGGATTTCCCCAAGAAAAAACTTCATCATCATTATACGGGTGTACTATTTTTATTTGATCTGCGGATATAACTGTTCTAAATCCGCATTTTAAACCTCTAAAGTGTGATAACGTTGTAAATGCAGCTATTTGTTCTTCCGGAGTTAGATGTTTTGATATTGAATAATCAATTATATTTGAGCTGTATCCTGCATTTAATTTTATCCCATAAATTGAATTTTCTTCAAAAGGACCTTTATTAAATCCATCACCATATATATTTGGGAATATTTGAGAAAGAATAATACAATTTGCCCAACTTTTTGCAGATGGCGGAATTGCCGGAAGCATTTTTATTGAACTAAGAATACCATTTGTACATTGGTTATGTTTCATCTCTGCTATAGCACGGTTATTTATTTCTATGTAGTTTGCAAATCTTCCCCAATTATCTCCATAATTTGGAGAATAAATAATATTCGGAAATCCTTTAAAGAATTCATTACATTCGCAAAGTGTAAGCATAGATTCAATAGAGTCTTTGACACTTCTTTGTAATAGTTCGTATGGCAATATATTTGCTATCCATTTTTTATTACCAGATATATATTGATGCTTTTCACTCCATTTATCAAAATGGAGTGTTGTATTATGTCCGTAAGCCTCTAATAATTTGTTGATGATATTCATATTTTGATTTTTATAAATCAAATCTTTATTTCATTACCTAGTTTGATAGACGATATGTTTAATAATATTGATTGACAATCTTGAAAATAAATGTAGAATGGATTTTAAGAGGTGTGAATATGCGTAAACTATTAGTTTTATTATCATTTTTTTGTATCGGTACTTTTCAAGTTTTTGCTGGTAATGTGCAATACGGTTATAATGCTAACGGAGATTATGTTCCCGTATCTGTTAACGGACAGCGAATTGATTATGGCTATAATAGCAATGGTGATTATGTGCCGACATCAGTGGGCGGACAACGTGTACAATATGGTTATAATGCCAACGGCGATTATGTTCCCGTATCTGTTAACGGACAGCGAATTGATTATGGCTATAATAGCAATGGTGATTATGTGCCGACATCAGTGGGCGGACAACGTGTACAATATGGTTATAATGCCAACGGCGATTATGTTCCAACATCAGTAGGCGGTCAACAAATTCAATATGGTTATAATAGTAATGGTGATTATGTACCTGTTAATTTTGGAGGTTGGTAATTAGTATATTAACTAATTTGTGTATTGTTTAAAGGTAACTGTTTCGTGTTTTTCAATTCTTCTTTAACAATATTATCTTTGGCTTTTACGCCTAATGCGGTGCCGGCTGCCCATACTATAGGAATTACCAAATAACTTAGGAAACCACTCATATTTGATTTTCTTACTCTTTTTAATAACTCAGGTGATAATACTTTTTTTGCCATTTTTTCACCTTTGTATGATGCCATACCTTCTTCTATAATAGTTGGTAAAAATGGCAATGCTGTTAAGGCTGCACCAAATTTGCGGAAAGTAGCAATTTTTTCATCACCATCTTTCATTGGGTGTACGCTTTGTTCTGATTTACTAGGAGCAAGTATTGTCAAGAAAGAAATTAAACTTGCGGCTTTAATATTTCTTCCATAGCTTTGGCTGAACAATGAGAGTCGTTGTAAGCCTTTTCCAAGCATAGATTGGCAATAATTTTTAGCATGTCCCATTTCATGAAATACTGTTGCAGGCATTAACTCTTTATTATATGTTACTTTCTTATCTAAGAATCCAAAGAACGCATTTTGACCATGCATTGCTTGATAAGTCGGTGATGCTAACATTTTTTGTAATTCTTTTGTTTTCGCAGGATTAGGTGTCTTTTCTATTTCTTTAAATACTTTTTTCTCAGCTTCTGATAATTCAGTTTGAGGATTAACTCTATTTAGGCTTACTCCATGTTCTTTTAGTCCGCTATCTTGAAAAGCTTTATCAGTAGCTTTCTCAAATAAATCAATCTCCTCTTTTGAACAGTTTCTATTGGCTGAATATAGACTCTGCATTATTTTATTCTGTGCATAAGGTGCAGCTTTTCTAACGATACCTGGAGCCATCAAACCGATAATAGTACCTGCTGTAAGACTTGTATCCTGTTGCTTGCTTATTTCCATGCACACACCTTTCTACGTATACACATATAATGAAAATGAACATTAATTTTTGCTATTTTTTTCTCATTGAGTAATAAAATGTTACATATTTAGAAGTCTTCAGATAAAATTGATATTAAATCGTACATCATTTTATTTATTGGTGTATCAATATTATGTTTTTGCCCTAATTTAATTACCGTACCGCCAAATAATTCTGTTTCAGGCTTTATTTTTGCTTCCATATCCTGTAACATTGAGGTTTTACCTTCCGGAAGCATTGAATGTAGGTTGCTTAATGTAATATCCCAAAAATCAGAAGTATCGGTTATTCCTTCTTTTTTTGCTATTTTTTGTATTTCTTGACATATTCCGTTCATTACGTCTAGGCACTTAGGGCTTTCCCATAATTCTTTGAAGGTTTTGCCTGTAATAGCTGATAATTGATTAACACAACAGTTAAGAGAAAACTTTAACCATAACGATTTATACATATCGCTTGGAATTTCGTAATTCAACCCGGATTCATCGAAAAGTTTTTTGACTATATCAACTTTATGGTCATTTGCTTGCCTTGAACCAAAAACAACTTTTGTGACACCATCGTGCTCAATATTAGAACATTTTCTGAATATGGTATGACAAATTACATAAGAATAAAGTAGTTTATCTTCTCCATAAACTTTTGCTAACTCGGTTTCAGATGTAACCCCATTTATGAAAGACAAGATAATTGTATTATCAGATACAAAATTTTCAATATTATGTATTGTTTCCTTTAAACCTGAATTTTTGATTGTAATAATTATTAAATCAGGTTTAAAATCTTTGTTATTCGGCAAAATATACTCGAATTCATATTTAATTCCGTTTATTAATCGAGGAGTCTGACGATATCTATTATAGCGTTCATTGTCAACAAGTATTTTTAAATTTATATTTTTATTTTGTAATAATTTATGTGCGTAAATACAGCCAACACCACCTAATCCACAAATTAAAACATTTCTTATTTTATCCATTTAACAACTCATTATATATTTCAATAGTACTAATACAAATCTTTAAATCTCTGTCTACGAGGCTTTTTATTGTTAATTTGTAACATTCTAATAATGCTAAATTAAGACCGTTTTCTTTATATAAATGCGGTCTGATAGCATTTATCATATCTGTTGGTCTTGTGCGTTGTTCAATTTTATCCGCAATGAAAATAATTTTTTCAAAATCAGTCATATTTAACTTGCCTATTGTATGCCATCTGATTGCTGATAAAATTTCTTCGTCTGATATATTAAATTGTGTATTTGCAAGATATGCTCCAACAGGTGCATGAAACATTTTTGGATTTATCATTTCGCATTCTTGAACATTTATGTGTTCTTTAATGATATTCATTAATTCATCATTTGATAAACATTTTGCACAATCGTGTAATAATCCGGCTACATAAGCTTTTTCTTTATCAAGATTGAACATTTCTGCTAATTCTACCGCTGTTTCTGATACACCAATGGAGTGCTCATACCTTTCTTCGTTTAGATTTTCTCGTAACCAATCTAAAACATTACTTTGATTTATATAAGTCATGCTCTTTTAT
>JAMPEO010000163.1 GCA_023665105.1 Candidatus Gastranaerophilales bacterium
ATTTTGGCAAAAACCTGATTTGTTCTGTGTTTGCAACTATTTCAACATTATATTTTAAATCTTTTAAATATTTAACAAAGGATGGAAAAAGCTCTGTATGACTGTTATTTGCTTCAACTAAAAGCACGGTATCTTTTTTTATTCTGTTAAACAAAAAACGGATGGTATTTATTGAATTAACCAATATTTTAAAAATTCTATTTAAGATATATTTTAAAAATTCCCTAAATCTCATCCAAAACCCTGCATTTGCGCAAGGCTTTCATTATTCTCTCCCTATATACGGAAAAAATCCCCGAAAATTAAGGGATTTTACTTTTTTAAATGGAGCGGGAGACGAGGCTCGAACTCGCGACATCTTCCTTGGCAAGCATACTTGAGCCATTTTTGATGTTCTTAATGAGTTTGTTTTATCTCCCAAAACCCTTGCTACTCTTACTTACTAAATGTTTGACTCACTATATTCAATTTACAGATTTTACACAGTTTTTAATAAAATGTGAGACTATTGTGAGCCAATTTTTAACTTCAAAAGTCAATGTACTAAGTCTGACAAAACACATTTGCCTGACCCATTTACATTATATACAAATACGATTTAAAAGGCAACTTGAGGATTAATTGATGGAAAAAACAAAGATAGAAAGAATTACGGTGAGACTTGATGAGAGATTATCCTCTCTTGTTAATCAACTGCAACAAAGGAAGATATTTAACTTGAGCGGACTCATAAGAGAGGCTATGTGGGAGAAGTTATCAAAAATCAAAGACATAGATAAGAGTGGAGCACAAGAGGAGTTAAAGAAAGATGATGTCCTTTGATTGTGTGTCAACCAACATTAATATATTGTCTCTCTCAATTGGTAAAAAATACCTTTATGATATTGCTAAAATATATCTTGGTGATGATAATTATGATGATGAAATTGTATCAGAGTGTTATCGTGATATAGATACATTTATAAGTGGTATTGAGGATAAAGACATTCTTAAGAATTTTAAGTTACCTTTTGACCTTGCAATGTATATCGGTCAAGGCAGGGGTAATATTACCCTTGCAAATGACCTTGATACAAATATGCCTGTTATGGATGAATGGGGTATGTCTTATAGTTTCCATAAGGCACTATTACAGTATATGAGGCAGGGTTACAAGTGGTTAAAGGCTGATAGTAAAACTGGTAAAACCCATCTTTATTTTAAGTTCAAACCCACAACACCCTCAGACTACACTGGGATTGATGATATTAAAACTGAATACGACAGCTTTCTGTTAAAGTTCTATTTGAATAAATATACTAAATACACTGACCACACTCAAACAAGCAAGGAAGGCTGTGCCTACTGTATTGTAGTCTTATATCTTGTTGTTCTAAGGGCAATGTATAACATTCTGTATCCTTTTATCAACGGGGATGTTGAGACTTTTTTGAAAATATGTTTTAGAAGGTTAAACCCTGTTATATCAGGCCTTACAATGACAGCACAATACAATACAGGAAAAAGAAAAGCATTAAGTGTAATTGCAGAATTACGACAATTATCCTCTCAAACACCAAGCCTTACGATTGACAAAACATCCGAATACAATGCTCAGTTTATATACGTACCTAAAACTAACCAATTCAAGAATTCATCTGAAAAACCTGACAACAGAGCAAAGTATAGAACTGATAATAATGGAAAAAGAAGAATAGAATTGCTTATTACAGGTAAAGACAACTTGCTGACTCTAAGATATGACCTGATTGGTATGAGCATTTTAAATGATATAACAGGATTGGCTGGTAAAAAGGACTTTTTGAGTATTTCCTCTAATAAAGAATTTCTTGAACATATCAGCAGAAAAGTATTACTTAATATCCTGTCTCACACATCACAGTTTTTTCAGGATAAAAGGCTTATAAGTGATAAGATAGACATTTTTTATGATGATGAAGATGATATTCCATTAACAATTACAAAGACTCCTGAGGTCGTTCAAGACTTCCTTAAGGCTCAGAAAGAAGAATGTTTAAATGAATTTGTATTTAAACGCTTAAAACCTGACACGCTTGCTGAGAGTTTTGATGTAATTTTAAACGAGTTCAAGCTCAATAAATATCAAATGGATTATATCATCATAGCCCATGAGCTTGCAAAGTTAAAAGATGATGAAGTATCAAAAAGTCTTTCTGTGCTTGGTAGCAAGCAACAAGCAGAGCTGAGAAAGATGATTAACAGAATACAAGAACGCTCAAGAACACCATTCCATGCATTAAATTACATATATAAAAGGCTTGTAGATTGAGATGTTTGGGGATATTAAGGTTGATAAACTAAGATTCATTTATAAAAAGAAGGAAGTATCTTATGAAGATAGGCATGAAATCCACTCAAGACTAAAAAGATATTATCCTGACAGCACAACAAGCTCAAAAACAGGTTTTATTCAAAACACATTTACCCCCACAAAGCTAATAAGAAAGCAAGGAAAAGACAATAAACACAATTTGCAAATACCCTCTCAGGAGTTGCTTTATAAGACTCTTGATAATATTACCCTTAACAACCCACTATTACAAGAAAAATGCCATAATACTCTTATCCACTTAACAAAAGATATACTCCTATCTAAACCAGTCTATGAGTATATTGATATGCTCTCAAAAAGGTCATATCCTTACCTTATTACAGAAGAAAAAGCTTCAAACAACAAACCCAGCTTATATCTGCATTATCCATATAACCCTGACTCGGAAGATACTTGTGCATTTCTTATAAAATTCTATGACAAAGTTCAAGAATACTATTTTAGGCATGGACACTACATTTGCTCACTATATGAGCCCTTAACACAAGATGAATTGCACCTTGCGGGTAATGCTTATGATGAAAAAACAAACACTCTTAACCTTGAAAACCTTAATATATTAAGGATTGAAATTGAATACCACGAAAGCAAAAAGATATTACCACTAACTAAAGTCCTTGACCCTAATGCTGAAAGATTAACCACTGACCTAATTTTAAGGTCATTAAGAGCTGGAATATTTAACAATACAATAGAACAAATATTTAATAATACACTTCATAAACATATGTTTTATGCCAATGAAACACTTGAGACTGCAACGGCTGGACTCTCAAAAGTAAGAGAGCTTGCAAGCAAATTGCTTTTGAAGAGTTCTCAAACTTGTCATTATAAAGCCTTTGCAGAAGACTCAGGATTATTAAATCAGTTTTTAGAAATTGATACAATCACAAGAAAGATAAAACCTGAGTCCGAATTATACAATGAGTTATATAACGCTCTATTTTCTTCTAATTCTAGTGTTAAAGAGGGTGGAATTACAGAAGAGACAAAGAGTGTAAGTGTTTGCAAACCATATAACTCACAAACCCTTAAAGGCTTCATACTGATTTATGAAGTGCCAATTTGGGATGATAGCTGAAACCATTGTAAATACTGGGTTTTAAGAACAAAGCAGATTTTCAGGGTTAGTTTGACATCTATCAGATATTAAACTCCTCTTAAATCGTCTCTCAGTACCCTTAGAATTGATTTATTTTCCTATAACAAGTATTCAAATATAGTTTATAATATCTGTAACATGATAAAACTCAGAGTATATATGTCTCTTATAAGCATTACAGGGGTTCAGTTTACCTATTTTCTTGTTAGATATGGGTTTTTATTTGTTTTGATTGTTGTCGGTTGAAGTTTGCAAAGGTTAATATCAAGCCTTAACCCCCACTAAACCCAGTTATAGTGCGATTGTGAGCATTTGTGAAAATGTTGACAGAAGGGTGTAGTTTTAATAACATGAAATGTATGGAGATTTAAGTATGGCAGAAGATTTAAGCATTTTTGAAGGTAGCAGAATTAGACACATTTATAATGAAGAAAAAGAAACCTATTACTTTTCTGTAGTTGATATTGTGGCAATTCTTATAAATAAAGATTATCAAGCAGCTAGAAAATATTGGAAGGTTTTAAAGGGATGAATTATCAAAGAAGGTTTTAGTGAACTGGTAACAAATTGTTACCAGTTGAAAATGCAAGCTGATGATGGCAAGATGAGAAATACTGATGTAGCTGATATTAAGACTATTTTTAGAATTATCCAGTCTGTTCCATCTAAAAAAGCTGAACCTATAAAACAATGGTTAGCCAAAGTAGGTCAAGAGAGAGTTCGAGAAATGGCAGACCCCTCAACTGCTATAGATAGAGCAAGAGAGACTTATAAAAAACTTGGAAGGTCTGACAAGTGGATACAGCAGAGAATGACAGGCCAAGAGACAAGAAACAAGCTCACAGACTATTGGAAAGACCATGAAATATCAGAAGGTGAGGAGTATGCAATTTTAACAAATATTATTCATCAAGAATGGAGCGGACTATCTGTTAAAGAACACAAGAACCTTAAAGGCTTGAAATCTCAAAACCTTAGAGACCATATGAGTGAAGCTGAATTGATTTTTACAGCATTAGCAGAGCTTTCAACAAG
>JAMPEO010000164.1 GCA_023665105.1 Candidatus Gastranaerophilales bacterium
CATTTTAAACATAAATCTAAATATTTATTTATATTTTTAGTCATTTTAAGGTCTTTTTTTACAACGCCATCAAGCATAATGAATTGACCTCTTGAAACCGTGCATTCATTGCCTGTTATTTCATAAAGAGGGCATACTGCCTGACAGAGTCCGCATTTTGAACATCTGTGTATTTCTTCCTTAAAATCATCTAAGTTTTTCATTATTTATCCAGTTGTTTTTTTACCCAGTCTTTGAAAACTTTTAATGGTGCTCTGGTTATTGCTAGTGACCATTCTTCAATATCTTTCGTAATAATGCTTAAAGCTCCAATGTTTGCACCTTCTTTAACTTCTACAGGAGCTACAAGCACTGAATTGGAACCTATTTTCGCATTGTTTCCAATAATAGTTTTACTTTTAACTTTATTTAGTGGATTATAGTTTGCTGTAATTGTTCCTGCCCCAATGTTAACATTTTCTCCTATCTCACTATCCCCGATGTATGTTAAGTGGCAAGCATTTGTATGACTTTTTATTACTGCTTTTTTTACTTCAACATAATTCCCGATTTTTACGAAATCTTCTAATATAACATCTCCTCTGAGATGTGCAAATGGTCCAATTTTACAGTTGTTACCAATAATATTCTTTCCTTCAATATATGTAGAAGGATAGATTATGGTGTCTTTCCCTATTTCTGTTTCAGGAGATATCCAAGTTGCATCAGGGTCAACTATAGTTACTCCATCGGTCATGAATTTTTCAAGTGTTCTTTTGTTCAACATTTTTGTTGCTTCAGCAAGGTTTAGTTTTGAATTTATACCGTAAATCTCTTCATTTCTTTCTAAAATATGAGCGTTAACATTTAGATTATTGTTATTTCCCCATTCTATAATATCTGTTAAATAATATTCCCCTTGAGCGTTATTTGTTTTTAATTGAGAAAATGCGGATTTGATTTTTGCCCAATTTAAACAGTAAATTCCTGCATTGATTTCTTTTATGGCTTTTTGTTCGTTTGTTGCATCTTTTTCTTCAACGATTGAATCTAATGAGCCGTTTTCGTTTCTTACAATTCTTCCGTAGTTTGTAGGATTATCAAAAATAGCACTCATAACGGTTATATCGGATTTCATTTCTCTATGAGCTTCAACAAATGTTTTTAGAGTCTCTGAAGTAATTAACGGAGTATCTCCGCAAAGAATTATAACTTCGCCATCAAAGTCATTCAAATATGGACAAACCATACTTACAGCGTGTCCTGTTCCAAGTTGTGGAGTTTGAAGAACAGTTTTTGCATTATTGTAATTTGCTTTGACAAACTCTTCCACTCTTTCTGCCTGGTGTCCGACAATGACATAGTTTTCATCTGCTAATCCAGTATTATTAACCGCATCTATTACATAACCTAATAATGTTTTGTTAAATATTTGGTGCAGAACTTTCGGAGTGTCCGATTTCATTCTTGTACCTTTACCTGCTGCTAAAATTACTGATTTAACCATTTTATTACTCCCTTTTAACTATTTAACCCATAATAATTTTCATAACTGCGTCAAGCTCTGCAGGAGCTTTTTTAACTTCTGCATTTGCGTATTTTATTGCATTATCAGGGTCTTTTAATCCGTTGCCAGTAAGAATACAAACGATATCAGAACCTTCTTTCACGATACCGTTTTTATGAGCTTGGATTAAGCCTGCAACGGAGGCTGCACTTGCCGGTTCTGCAAAGATACCTTCTGTTGAAGCTAATAATTTATATGCTTCAACTATTTTTTCATCTGTAACAGCTCCTATTGTACCATTGCTTTCATCTCTTGCGGCAACTGCTTTATCCCAACTAGCAGGATTACCTATTCTTATTGCTGTAGCAAGTGTTTCAGGGTTAAGAATTCTTTCTCCTCTTACTATTGCAGCAGAACCTTCTGCTTCATAACCCATCATCATTGGTAATTTATCGATTTTACCGATAGAGTTGTATTCTTTGTAACCTTTCCAATATGCAGTAATGTTTCCTGCGTTTCCAACAGGAATAAAATGATAATCAGGTGCTTTACCTAATGCATCACAAATCTCAAAAGCACCGGTTTTTTGCCCTTCTATTCTATATGGGTTTACAGAATTAACAAGTGTAATAGGCTGTGTTTCAGATATTTTTCTTACAAATTCAAGAGCTACATCAAAGTTCCCTTGAATTGCAATTATTTCAGCACCGTACATCATTGCTTGTGAGAGTTTTCCAAGAGCAATGTATCCGTCCGGAATTAGAACTAATGTTCTCATACCTGCTTTTGCACCGTATGCAGCAGCAGAAGCACTAGTGTTGCCTGTAGAGGCACATATAATTGCTTCTGAACCGGATTCTTTTGCTTTTGTGACAGCCATTGTCATACCTCTGTCTTTGAAACTTCCAGTAGGATTGCAGCCGTCAAATTTTAAATATACATTAGCATCCAAACCTATTTTTTTTGCAAGATTATCAGCTTTTATTAAAGGAGTATTTCCCTCATTAAGCGTAACAACAGGTGTTGTGTCTGTTACCGGTAAATATTCTCTATATCTGTTAATTAAACCTTGATAATACATTTTATACTCCTTTAAATTTCTACTCTTATTAAACTGTTTATTGTGCATTCGTTAAGCTCTGCTATTGCTTCTTGAATATCTTCTTCTTTACATACTTCTGTGATTACTGTTATATCAGCAGTATTATCTTCTGATACACCTTTTTGAAGAATGCTTGATAAACTGATGTTACGTTTGGCACAAATAGTACCAATTTTACCGATTACACCAACAGCGTTAGGTGCTGTAATTGATATATAATATTTATTATATGTTTGCGAAATATCAACCATTTTTGCATCTTCTTTGTGGTTGCATCTCATCATTGGTAAGATGTAATCTGTGTGTTTTAATTCTTCTACTATATTAAGAATATCCCCTACAACAGAGCTTGCTGTTGGAAATTCTCCTGCTCCTGGTCCAGAAAAAGCAATGTTTCCCATAGGAAAACCGCTTAAACAAACAGAGTTTGTAACATAGTCAATATGTGCTAATGCTGATTTTTTTGACACTAGCATTGGATGAACTCTAACATCTGCATTACCATCTTTGTCAAGGTTTCCAAGTGCAACTAGTTTTATTTTATAACCGAGTTCATTTGCTTTTTGCATATCTTCTGCACGAACTTTTGTTATTCCTTCTCTATATACATTTTCCAAGTTTACACGTTTCCCAAATGCAATAGTGGAAAGAGTTGTTATTTTATATGCAGCATCAAATCCTTCAACATCACCGGTTGGATCAGTTTCTGCATAACCAAGCTCTTGTGCTTCTTTTAGTACGTCTTCGTATGATGCTCCATCTGCATCCATTTTAGTTAAGATATAGTTAGTTGTTCCGTTTAAAATAGCTTTTATTTGAGAAATGCTGTTTCCTGCCATAATGGTTTTGATAGGCATTATTAACGGTATTCCACCTGCAATAGCTGCTTCATAAAGAACAACCTTATTATGTTTTTCTGCCAATTCAAATAATTCTTTACCTTTTTTTGCTAGAAGTTCTTTGTTTGCAGTAACGATATGTTTACCGTTTTCGATAGCTTTAGAAATATATTCCCAAGCCGGGTTTATTCCGCCAATAACTTCAACAACAATATCGATCTCAGGATTATTGATTACTTCAGATGCATCGGTTGTCATAATTGAGTCATCAAAATTTTCTATATTTCTTTTTTTGTTAGGATTTTTAACAACTATTTTTGTGATTTCAACATCGTTATATTCTTGTAATGTTTTATAAACACCACTTCCTACAGTACCTAATCCAATAATACCTATTTTATATTTTTTCATTTTAACCTCTCTGCACTCCTTATAATACTATTTATACTACTATAAAAGTATTTAATATTAAAGTCTTAATCCGTAAAAATAGTATTTTTATCAGGTCTTTCAATTATTCTCTTTTTATTTTTAATTATTATTTTGTAACGAAATGTAAATAAAGAATAAAAAAAGCTAAAGAAAACTAAAAAGAATGCCGTAGTAAAAAATACAGGAACGGAACAAGGAATCATACAATGGGTTTATCATCATCACAAGCAAGATTACTTAATTTAACAGCAAGAATGCACCAAATCGAGTACAAAGCTGCAAGATTGGAAGCGATGAAACTTCAAATGGCAAACGAATCAACTCGTGTTTATGAAGATTACCTTGATGCGTTAGACAAAACTAAGATTCAAATCAAAGTATTAAATACAGATGGTTCTGTAACATACAGAGATTTGAAAAAATATTCAGATTTAACAGATGCAGGTTATGCATTAAACTACAAAGGTGTTGTATATGATGGTACAACAGGAAAAACATTCCAAGATTTGTGCCAAGCTGCATATAAAGGTAATGCCCCAGCAGATAATTCAACAGAAGTTGAAACAGTAATCACAAACCTAATCAATTCAGGTGATGTAACTATCGTTACTAA
>JAMPEO010000165.1 GCA_023665105.1 Candidatus Gastranaerophilales bacterium
TGCCTTGTGTATGCCAAATTACACCGCCTTGTCTTTTTTCATCTCTTATTATTTCTATTCTTTCTAATGTATCTTGTATGGCAAAATATTGTTGATAACGAGCAATTTTTTTAATACCGGCATCAAATACGATGTATTTGTACATAAGTTCTAATAATCGTTTCGGTGAACATAAAGAGTACAATAATTTATCTTGTTCCGTTACAAGTCGTCCTTCGGATTCGATGTTATCAAAATATTTTCTTACATATTTGAATCTGTCTGCAAAAAGTTTATCTTTTTGTTCATCTAATAACGGCAGATTAACTAATTCTTGCAAGTCTGTTTCTTTTAAATTTTGCTCTTTCCAAGTAGCCCAGAATTTTCTCGGCGTTCCGGTTGTTGCGTATTGAACCTTGTTTGAAGTTAAGGATAAAAGTATTTGAGAATATTTGTATAAATGTGGAATACCATCTTCTTGTTGATTTCTCAAATGTTGTGATTTCGCCTCTTCTAAAGGTTCTTTTATATCTGGTCTTTTACATTCAATGATGCATAATGGAATTCCATTTACAAAAAGAACAATATCCGGACGGTATTTTTTATCACTGGAAGTTCTATTTACTTCAAATTCTTCTGCGACGTGAAATACATTATTTTCAAGATTATTCCAATCTATATAATTTATTGTGAAACTTTTTTTATCATTTCCAATTGTTTCTTCAAAACTTTTACCAAGTGTTAGTAAGTCATATATTTTTAAATTAGTTGTAACCAAACCATCAAACATAGGGATATTTTTTAATGTATCAATAGCACCACGAATACTCGCAGGAGAAAATGGGTAAACTTTGCCTTTAAAGTTTATTTCGTTTATTTTCATCAACTGTTGCTCCAGAATATCTTCCAGAATTACATTACTTAACTTTCCCTGACGTTCTTTTAAAACATCGTCAGGAGTTAAATAAATGTAACCCATATTCTGCAATAACTGTAGTGCCGGTATTTGCGATATATGATCTTCTATGAATGATGGTATTTGCATAAAATTCTCCATTACCATGTTGCTCTAATAGGCCGAATCTCTTTACCATTACTAATTTTATTTTGACATACGGGACATTCGTATGTATATGTATTGCTCTTCATCCTAACTGCCATTTGTGATTTATCCCAGCAAGCAGAACAAAAAGGGCCTTCTTTTTTACTATTGCTATTCATATTCCAGTATGCATCATTTTCAAAATGCATATCAAAATCTATTTTTTTTGATAATTCATTTTTTAATTTTTGATTTTCTTCTTTAAGCTCAAGAATTTCTTCTTTTAAATCAACAATTAAAGATTTTAATTCTATATTTTGTGTACTGTCTGCAATTTCTTTAATTGCCTTAATATTGTCTAATGTTGTTTTAATATTCATAATTATTCCCCTTATGATACATATAAACTTCAAAACCTCCTTTATACCTTTACTCTTATCTGACCGGTGAGAAGTTTTTGCATTAGTCCTTTCTTCTGCTCGTTTAACTTCTCTAACTTAGAATTTAGTAATTGTATTTCTTTATAATTTTCAATTAAAACATTTGCAATTTCTTCTTGTTCTTTCATTGAAGGATATGGAAGTGGCATATTCATAAAATCATTACTTGTAATATTTAATCTGTCATGCCTTGCCCCTTGATTAGCTACCATAAACATTGAATTATTCCATAAATTTGAACTAAAATATTGTTCATAGAAATCTATAATAGTGTCGTGCTTTGCTTTAAAAATTGTATAAAGTGGTGATGCAATACCAGTGATACCTAATTTATTTCTGTTAATAGGACCAGCTGGCGCATTATTAGAAATTCTCGGATTATACATAAAATCATTTTCACCAACAACGTAGTAGTTGCTTGTATTTTCTTCAGTAACAATACTTCTGTCAAAATATTCATTTTGCAGAATAACCCCTTTTGTTGCAGAATTTGTAAATATATTATGTTCTGAATTTCCTGAATATTTTTGCATTCGCCTATCAAATAACAATTTCAGAGGTTTAACTTGCCAATCTACAGGGATTAAACCCAATTTGGTTCTTTTATATTCAGAAATTTTACTAAATTTTAAAAGTCTTTTCTTACCGGTTAATAAACTTTTCATCAGAGCTTTATACTGTATTTCTTTCTGTGTAATGATTTTTTCTAAAATCTCAATTCCATCATCCCAAGCAGACAATATCTCTGCAATTTTTTCTTGTTCCAAAATATCTGGCAAAGCAAAATCTATTTTTGATAAATTATCTTTAGATATTCCATAAACTTTCCAGCCACTTGCCATTTTTTGAATATTTTTTTTAACAACTGGATTAGAAGCTATATATCCACCGAAACCTGTTGCCATTTTTATTTGTGGTCTTAACAATATCGTATGTAAACCAGAAACTATTTTGTAACTTTCAACATTTATTATTTCTGTACATTTTGTTATTCCTTCATAATCTTCAGAGGCATCTACAAAAATTAAATCCTTATCTTTTAAAATTGGTAGATTTTTAACTAAATTTTTATCTATATTAGGAATATTTTCTTTTGGACAATTCAATATATTTTTGTACTTGCAATGAATATCTCCATAGTGAATATAATGATATTCCCCGTATAAATTTAAATCTGCACGACTGTTAGAACCTGTTGGTAAAAATCTATATGCATCACAAAATTTAACAATCTTCCAATCTTCCGGAATCCAGCCAAGTTTTGTTTTCTTATAACCTTTTTTATTTTCAGTTTTTTCAATTACTTCCGTCATTATTTTTCCTTATTTGTTGATTCAAATTCTTTTCCGGCTTTTACAAAACCATATTTTGCATTGATTAGTACTGCATCCAATTCCGAAACTAAATTTGTAAATTCTTGGAGAGCTTTAATATGTTCTTCCGGATTTATTATATTTACATTCAGGTAGTTATATATGAATACCGACAATTTTTTGTATGAGTTTATGTCTTTGTTGTTTAATAGTGCTCCGAAATTGCTTGCATTTGAAACTAACCAAGTTCTCACAATTTTTGCTTCTTCTTTATCGCCTAAGAATTGTGCAGCAACTTCATCAAGTCTACTTGCCAGTTCAAGCCGTTTCATCTTGATATTTTGCATATTTTGCTGATATGCAAGCCAACATTGAACTGCGGTAAATCCGACTATCGCTATTGTGCACATCCATTCAGCATTCTGTTGTAAAAATTTCAACACTATCATTATTTTCCTTATCCTTAGTCCTTTTTAGTTATTCGTTTAATTTCTTCAATTTCTTTTGTAAATTCAATATCAGAGTCTATGATTTCTTGATGTCTGCGTTTTTCATCATATTTATGATATTCACTTTTTGCTTTCTTTTCTGCTAATTCCTTTGAAATTTTACCTTTATGGGTTAATATTTCCATTTCATTAAGACTCAAAAGCCCATCAAGCTTTTTTGCCCAATCGACCATTGTCATCTGAATTCTGCGTTCTGCTTGCAATTCGGCATAATCAAGATATAAAACTGTCAAGCGATCAAGCTTTTCCATCTCATATTTTTTAAGATAATTTTTAGCAATAACAACATCAGGTGCAAGTAATTTTTTACTATTCCAAGTGGTTAAACCCATATTGATTTCATTAGCATTTGCTCTGGAATGAATAATTTCTGCCGCCGTTTGACCTGTAACAGCCCAAAGCATTTTATTTTGAACCATTGCGAAGAAGTCACGTGTAACATCTGCAGTTTTATCATAGTCGACACTTGTTGCATAAATATCTTTAATCTTTGCATAAAAACGTTTTTCGCTTGCACGGATTTCGCGGATTTCTTTTAATAATTCTTCAAAATAATCCTTTCCTTCCGGATTTTTTAAATACTCTGTATTGATAGTAAACCCTTTAATCAAATATTCTTTGATTCTTTGAGTTGCCCATTGTCTGAATTGAGTACCTCTTAATGATTTTACTCTGTAGCCGACAGAAATAATCATATCCAAGCTGTAAAAGGATATTTCACGTGAAACTTCGCGCCTACCCTCGTTTTGAACTATCCGGAAATTCCGGATAGTTGAAAAATCTTGTGGCAATTCATTTTCAGCAAACACATTAAGAATATGTTCATTAATAGTTCTAACATCTTTTTGAAAAAGTTCAGCCATCAATTTCTGTGAAAGCCAAACAGTTTCATCAATCAGTCTAACTTGAATTTGTTTTTCACCGTCAGGAGTCGTGTAAATCAAGAACTCGCCAAGCGAATCTTCTGTATTAATAAGACTACTTGTTTTTTCTTCCGGTAATTTTTTTTCGTCATTTTTATCCATCTATCCCAAGCTCCTTTAGGTAATTTTTCATCTTTGATTGAACATCAGCCAACTGTTGTTCTAAATTTTCAATTTCTTTTTGAGTAGCTTGAATATCAATTTCGGCTTCTTCTTCAAAAGTATCAACATAACGCGGTATATTCAAGTTATATTCGTTTTCT
>JAMPEO010000166.1 GCA_023665105.1 Candidatus Gastranaerophilales bacterium
TGGAAAACTGCTTTTTGTAGATTTTAAAAGCTTTTCTAAAGATAAAACTTCACCTACTGATACTGCGTGATACATTATAACTTTGTCACCCAGCTCAGGTTTATTAAAGAATCCAAGTTTAATTTTTCTTGTACCTGTATCTTTTCCTGTATGCAATCTTGAAATTGCTACTATCGGATAAAAAAGAATAAAGCATATTGTAGCTAATATGTCATATAATCCTGAAAATATTTTAAACATGTGCCTCTCCCCTGTTTCTTAATGTTTTAATTTTACCATAAAATATGGGATTAACAATGTACTTGAAAAAACTGTTTAACTAGAATATACTGTTAAAACAAATTATTGAACTATGAAAAATGAATATGGGGATGTTTTGGATTTGACAGGATGATTGATTAAATCAGGTTGCGGGTCCGAGCGCTGTTCTCGGTTATCAACGAGCAAAACAAATTAAACGCTAAAAATAATAACGTTGTAGATGCAACTGCAGTTTTCGCTGCACGTAGAGCTCCTGAAGCTCTTGCTGCCTAATTTCGCAGTCTGCTACCCTTTAGTTGCCCAACTTGCCGGCACTATAGGGCCATTATGCAAGTACAGTACCTAGATAGTGGTATAGGTATCAAGTTTACCACCGAAGGTTTGTTTCTCCGAAAAAGAAACTGTGTTTTAGGTTTTGGTTAGGTTACTTCCCAACCTAAAACAAGATAATAAGAAACTACACTCGTAGAGGCTTGCTTTATTCCATTTTGGACGTGGGTTCGATTCCCACCATCTCCACCAATAAAAAAGACTGCTATAGCAGTCTTTTTTATTGATAAATTCTATTATACGGCTTTTTCGGTTGGTTCAATTTGATTCATTGGATTCCATCCGTCTTTTAAATTGTTCTTTATTAAATTTTCTTCCTTATAATCTAATAAATCTAGTTGTTGTTTTAAGCATTCCATTTGTTGTAGTGCTTTGATTTTTGTAGCTTGTATAATTCCATAACGTTCCGGAATAGTAGAATCTCCTTTTATGCATAAATCAATATATCTTTTTATAGCTTTGTTTTCTGTTCCTACAGAACGTAAGCATTTGACAATCCTTACCCAAGCTAAATCGTCTTCTGAAAACAAACGTATATTATTCTCGTTGCGTTTTACAAATGGAAAAAAACCACTTTTTGCCCAAAACCTGAGAGTGTGTTCAGATATTTCTAATTTTTCTGCGACGTCTTTTATTGTATACATATATCCCTCCATTAAAAATTTTATCATAAAATACTTGACTGAGAGTTACTCTAATGTAATAAAATATTATTAATCACTTAAGGAATATTTAATGGCTAATAATTCTAATACAAAATTGTATCTTTTATGTAATTTATCATTGTTAATGGCTGCCATGATATCAGGATTATCATTTGTTGCTCAAAAAATAGGAATGGTTTATGTCGGACCTTTAACTTTTAATTTACTCAGATGTTTTATTGGTTTTTTATCATTAGTACCATTGTTATTTTTATCAGGAAAATTTTCTGAAAAGTCTTCCATAGAATATTCTACTAAGGCATTATTAAAAGGAGGAATATTTGCAGGATGTATATTGTTTATTGCGTTTGCTATAAATCAATATTGTATGATTACTGCTCCAGCAGGTAAAGCAGGATTTATCACTTCTCTTTATATTATTTTTGTACCTATTATAGCTATTTTTATGAAGCAAAAGCTAAATAAATATGTTCAATTTAGTATTATTCTTTCGGTTATAGGTTTATATTTGTTATGTGCAAAAGAGTCTATACAAGTTCAAACAAGTGATATTTTATTGATTATTAGTGCATTTTTCTTTGCATTACATATTATTGTTGTTAGTTATTATTCAAAACGTGCAAGTTCTATTAAACTATCTTCTCTACAGTTTTTAGTTGCAGGAATTTTATTTCTTCCATTTGCAATGTTATTCGAAAATCCTACATTAACTGCGGTTATTGCAGGATACAAACCTATTTTATTTATTGGTGTGATAGTGACTGGCGTTGCTTATACATTACAGATTATTGGGCATAAAACCACGCATCCTGTTTTAGCAACACTTATATTAAGTAGTGAAGCTATTTTTGCAGTATTTGGCGGAATGCTTTTATTAGGAGAAACTTTATCTCTTAAAGAAACTATCGGATGTATTATTATGATAATTGCGATTGTAGTTTCGCAATTATCTCCAAGAGAAAAAGATATTAGTATATAGGAGATTTTATATGAGATTACAAGTTGTAGATAAAACTTTTGATGAAGAAAGAGCTCTTTATAATATTAATGAAGCTGATGTCGTGAATTGTAATTTTGCAGGACCAGCTGATGGAGAATCTGTTCTTAAAGAAGCTCGTGATGTTAGTGTTAAAAGTTGTAGTTTTTCTTTGAGATATCCATTGTGGCATGTTCAAAAATTCAATCTTGTAAACTCATCAATGGATGATAAAACCAGAGCCCCAATTTGGTATGCCTCTGATGGACAAATTGATTCTTGTAATATTAAAGGTGTAAAATGTTTACGTGAATGCATGAATATATCTGTAAATGACTGTGATATTGAATCGCCGGAGTTTGGGTGGAAGTCTAAAAATATTTCAATTTCAAATTCAAAAATTACTTCAGAGTATTTCCTCTTTTGTACTGATAATGTTGATATCATAAATTTAGAAATGAAAGGGAAATATTCCTTCCAATATATGAATAATCTTAATATCAAAAATTCTCAACTTGATACAAAAGATGCATTTTGGCATAGTAAAAATATTATAGTTGAAAATTCAATAGTAAAAGGTGAGTATTTAGGCTGGTTCTCAGAAAATCTTACCCTAGTGAACTGTAAAATTATCGGTACACAACCGCTTTGTTATTGTAAAAATTTAAAATTAGTGAATTGTACAATGGATGAAACAGATTTGTCATTTGAGTATTCCGATGTAAATGCAGATGTTTCAGGGCACATTATATCTATTAAAAACCCCAAGTCAGGTTCTATTACTGCGGATAGTATCGGAGAAGTAATAATGGAAGATGCTGTTATGGAATGCGGAGGACAAGTTTTTGTTCGAGGAAACGAAAATTCTCTTGTATAAATAAAAAACGCTTGAACTATTCAAGCGTTTTTTATTTATAGATATTATGTTATTAAATAAGTTTTTCAATATCTTCAATAATTAGTTCAGGTGTTAATCTATAACGTTTATAAAGTTCATCTAGTGATACTCTATCTGTAAATTCTTTTAATGCACCATAGTTAAGAATCTTCATATCAGTGTTACCATAGTAGCTTGCTACTTTTTCACCGAAACCTCCGTTTATAACACCGTCTTCTAAGGTAATAACTACGCTATGATTAGATTTTAAGCTATCCAATAACTCTTTATCTAGTCCAGTTATAAATCTTGGATTTATAACAGTTGGCTCAAAACCAAGCTTAGATTTAATGTTTGCAGCTACTTTTTCCGCTAAAGAATAAAAGTTACCGACACCTAGAATTGCTACTTTTTCACCATTTGATTCAACTTTAAATTTATTCAAGTTTGAATAGTCTGTTTTGTCTTCAATTCCAGTTGATATTAACTCTGTCATAGGAACTCTGATTGCAACAGGATATTCTGTTTGTTCAACAGACCAATCCAGCATTTTTAAATATTCTTCCTTGTTTGTAGGTGCCAAATAAACCATATTTGGTATGTTAGAAATAAGTGGTATGTCAAATGTACAAAGGTGTGTAGCATCTGCTCCTGAAATTCCGCCCCAGTATACTAACATTGTTATTGGAGCTTTATTTAGACACAAATCTTGTGACATTTGGTCATAAGTTCTTTGAATAAATGAACTCATAACGGTAAAGATTGGTTTTGCACCACCGGTTGCAATTCCAGAAGCACATGCGACTGCGTGCTCTTCTGCAATGCCCACATCAAGATATTGTTTACACATTTCTTCTCTAAAACTTTTATCAAATCCGAATACACCTGGTGTTCCTGCGTTTATTGCAATAACTGTTTTATCAGTTTTTGCTTTATTTAAAATGTACTTTCTGGTTATTGATGTATAGTCTTCTTGTGCACACGCAGCAGGTTTATCTTCATCCAGTGTTCCAGGTAGAATCCAGTGGTAGTTTTCTCTATTTTCTTCTGCTGCTTTACAGCCTTTGCCTTTTTGTGTACAAATGTGTACGACAACAGGATGTGTGGAATCTTTTACATCTTTAAATGCTTCAATAAGTTTTTCTATGTTATTACCTTCTTTTACAAGAATATAATTAAATCCTAGTGATTTAAAGAAATTACATTCAGCTTTACCATTGGTTTCTCTTAAAAGTTTTAAATTATCATAAAGTCCGCCATGATTTTCTGCGATAGATTGATCATTATCATTCACAACAACAATAAAGTTTGAATTTAAAACGGCACCATTATCAAGACCTTC
>JAMPEO010000167.1 GCA_023665105.1 Candidatus Gastranaerophilales bacterium
CAGAGAAGATTTAAAGATAATCTGTAACTATCGTATAAGGAATATTAAAAATTATAAAGATACAATCCTTAAATATGCAGATATATGGTGTGGAACACCATTAATTGCAAATGATTTTATTAATAGAATTGCCGATGGTTCTTTCTACAATTTTTTTGAAGTTAAGTATATTGGAAGAAAAAGGGTAAAGGGTCAAGAGGGTAACAGATTCCCTAACAACCTTATCTTTGATTTTAATTTTGATACCTTTTTAGCCTTAACAGGCAACTATGAGGATATGCACAAGTACGAAACAGCGTACAGGCATTATTTTATGCTGATATACCTGCTTGAATTAATGAAAAGAGCAGGGGTTAATACATCTTCCTTTGATGAAGATTTTTATAACAAGTTTTTTTCTGTCTTGTACGATAACATTAATTCAACGGTGCTTACTGGCATGGAAGCCTTTGCAGAATTTGATTTGGGGTATCCTTATGTCCTGCTATTTGATGAGCTTAGATACCTTACTCCCGAATCCAAAAGAAAGTTTACTTATCAGGCAACACCTGACAATATGAGTGTTACGCTTATCATTAAGGAATACTCCATTGTTGCAAGCAAGTTTGCTAAATATTTAGCAAATGCACCTACAGAGAAAGACATTGACAAAGTAGTTACAAAATGCGGTAGAAAATACAGGCTAAGACATTCTGATGTTATACATACTTTTGAGGGAAGTAAACTTGATACCACTACTCATTCTGAATTAAGAATCGTAGAAGGTTCAGCACCTAATAGAATGAAAGTTATTGTGAAGTTATCAGGGCAAAGGATAATAAACCGCCTGTTTAGTATTAATGGGAATGTTGAAAGAAATGTAAAAACACACAAGCTACATGAATACATATACATGGCAGATAATTTTGTAGCATTCACACTCTGGGTATTCCTAAACTCAACAAAAGAAAGTAAAGACAATTTTAAAGATGTAAAAGCTTCAAGCCTGTTACCATACATCCTATACATAAATGAAGAAGCGCAACACAGGCAACGAGGCATTATATCGGTAACAGCAACCGTTATATTACTTTCAAAGATGAACTCAAAAGATAGAGAAGTTTATTTAAAAGAAAATTTTAAAGATACTGACACACACCCAAAAACACTTCTTAGGAAAGCTATTGCTAAAATCAGCAGAATGCAGGCAAGAATAAAAAACAAACAACCTTTAGTTACAAGACTGGTAAAGGAATTAAAACATGGCTATAAATGGTAAGATACTTATTGATAAAATCCGTATAACTTTTCCTGTAGAAATATTATCGGAAATAGAACATACGACAGAAAGCTACATAGAAAAAACTAGGGAAACGCTAGGAAAATATTATCCCGATAGTGCTTACAGGGTTAGCAAAAACAGAGGTGAACTAAAAATAACCCTAACTCCTACAAGGTTTAAGCCTCCTCACAATTTTGCTTACACAGATGTCAATATTGAAATGCCTAGCGAGAAATGGTTGTTAAACCTGTTTTTGGAGTTAGGATTTAAAAACAGAAGGTTAAGCGAAACAGCACGCATAGTATGGTTTCACCTGACCAAGAATGTAATTGTGAATAAGCCTGTACCGTTATATATAATGTTTCTTTCTAATTATCCTTTTGCTCATAAGTATAAACCTGCCTGTATTTATTCAAGTGAAGATAATACAACGCTTCGTATTGCTACACAAAAACGCAAAAGAGAAAAAGAAGATATAAGAGGTGACCGTATGATTATTTTCTATGATAAAGTGCAAGAGCTAAGAGATAAGGCTAATTTAGACCGTATTACTTTAAAAGAACCATTGACAGATGAAGAAATTGCATTATTAGAATCTCATGAAGTTTACTATAGTAAAAGGTTAAGAAGATTAGATTTAAACAACCTGCACCTGTTAAGATGTGAACAGCAATACAGATATAAAGGAAAGATAGAGCCTCTGGCAAAGTTTTTAAATAATAATACTAATGATGTTTTGAGAGCGAGTGTTTTAATTGACTTGCTAGAAAAAGAATCATTGTATAAAGAGCTTAATTCCTTCTATGTTCAGCAATTAAAGAAAGTCATCTTCTATAATGAGCCTAATACAAAAGAAGTTCAGTCCCGAAACAGTTATCAGAGAAGTTTTTTAGATTTGCTTCAGATGGCTGATATTAAAGAATTGAAGCTGATATATAAAGCCTGCGGATTGGATGATAAGTTTGATAAGAATTTGAAAAAATTTTTTGAAAACAGTATGAGTAATTTCTATACCGAATTGTATGAAAAGTTATGCAGATAATATTTATTAGTGAAGTATTAAAAACAAGTCTTGAAATCGATTCTGGTAGCCTTAGAATAAACATTTTAAATAGATTTGTAATTTAGTAAAAAAATAAGGAAATTTGATTTAAGAAAACTATGATTTCAGAATCCACATACTAGCAAGTCTTTATTTATGATTAATGATTTTAGATATACCCCTTATTACCATGAAAATACTTAACCCCTCTTAAAAACGATTCTAGCCCCCTTAGATTAAATGTTTTAAAACAATGTTGCGGTTGAAATGATGATATAGTATCATTCTTGAAGGCAAATAATAAGTTCTAAGTTTTATTTTACTTAATAAATTCCTTACAGCACTTGACAAATAAGGCTCTATCGTTCATAATATTAATGTGCAACCTAGAGATTTCTACCTACAGTTTATCTGTACAGTGCTCTAGGTTTTAGCTTTATTTGGGGGTGTATATTGTTTTGCTTACCTTGTTATAAACTTCAAGGAAGTTAGATGTTTCTTTTAAAATGTTTGAATTATCACAAGGCAGATAGCTTAATACTTCCATTATTTCATTGTATTTATTTAACAAAGTATTAGATAAAATCGGCTCATGGTGAAATATCCTGTTCCTTAGTTTTCTGATTGAATTTAGTTTTATAGAAATAGGATGTATTCTTTCTTTTAAGTTTGCAGGGTAATTTATAAATACCCCTTTAAAAGTTTTCTTCTTAGTCCATATAACGGAATTGTACTTTTTAGAACACAATCCAGTCCAAAACCCTAAATTAAGATTGGCTATTACTTTTCCTATGGTAAAATTGTTTGGGTAGCTTTCTTTTGTATCATTGTAAGCTCTTACTAGCTTTGCATACTCTTGGCTTGATAAGATTTTTTGTTGTTTTATTTCGTCTTCAAGCCATGTTTGCGAAATGCAGGTTTTTAGCATTGTATCTATTGCATTTCTTAAAGTAACCTCAAGTATTGATAACTCTGGGTAAAGTGCTTGTGAAATTTTAATATTGTTCTTATACCGCTCTATGAGCATATCTACCGTATCATTATTATCTTGCTTGAATGATAATAACCTCTCAATGCTTAATGTGGTTATAAATTTATTTAATTCTTCTTTTGTTATAGTCATAGCCTGATTATACCACAAACATTATAGTTGCAGGCATGGTTTTTCTCAAAGTGCAATTATTGCACACCGAAGAATTTGGATTTTATTTGTCAAAATTGCCATAACTATTGCTTACATTCTTTCATGCACCTTAGAAGTTAAAACGGTGTAGAAAGGAATGAAATATATGAAAAATCTAGTAGAACCGATTAAGAGCAAAAAAGATATTGAAGCTATTGAAGCCTATTTAGCAAAGCATAGCCTTAGAAACCAGTTAATATGGGTATTTGGAACAAACAGCGGACTAAGAATAAGCGATATACTTGGTTTGAATATTAAAGATGTTAAAAACAAGCAGTATGTTGAAGTCATAGAAAAGAAAACAAAGAAGTATAAGAAAATAAAGTTAAATAAAAAGTTGCAGGATTTGATTAAAAAATATTTGGTATTGCGTGAAAAAACATACTCAATTACAGATGATGAGCCTTTATTCATTGGTAAAAAGCATTGCAGATTAGACAGGTCACAAGTTTACCGATTTATTAATGATGTATGCAGAGAGCTTAAAATATCTATAAATGCAGGAACTCATACTATGAGAAAGACATTTGGCTATCACCATTACAAACAATTTAACGATGTAGCACTTTTACAAAAAATATTTAACCACTCATCGCCATCAATAACTATGAGATATATTGGCATTGCTCAAGAAGAATTGGACGAGTCATATACCAATTTTGAATTATAATGTTGGCTTATAGCTTGCTATGGAGCTAAAATGCACCGTATATTAATACAACAGAATATCTATATGGTTGTATAAGTATCTTATAAAAAGAATAGCATAAAGAAAATTAAAAAGAAATGGTGCATAAATAAAGTTTTAGCAGGAATTTCATTAATTGAAATTCCTGCTATTTAATCTCTACCGGAAATATACACCAAAATAGATATTATGGTGCATAACAGGTAAAGGAATAGCAAAATGCAAGGTACAAAAAGAACAGAGCAACACATAGCAAACTTACTAAAGGCT
>JAMPEO010000168.1 GCA_023665105.1 Candidatus Gastranaerophilales bacterium
AAGAGTTATATTGGCGTTAGATATAGTATTACTAATATTAACATTACCGCTTGAATCACCGGTAATATTGATATTGTATCCTGCTTCTGTCCCATCAATTTTATCTTTCATATTGATTGAGCCTTTGTTGCGAGCGTCTAATGTTATAGTGGCGTTATTTGAACCAACATAAATTGCATTGTTTTCTCCATTCGCATTATTGTTTTCGAATGTGCTTGAACCGTTGTTTGCAGAAACGGTTATGTTTGTGTTTGTGTAGATTGCACCTCCATTTCCCTCACTATTATTTGATTTAAAATCAACATTAACAAATTCTACCTGTGCATCGTCTGTTGTATAGATAGCTCCACCATTACCTTTTGAAGTATTGTTTGATATTGTAGAATTACTTAGTGATAATGTACCTGATTTTACATAAATTGCTCCACCATCACCATCTGCACTATTGTTTGTTAATATTGAATTTTCAGCAGTAAAACTTGCAGTATTATTACTGATATATGCAACAGAACCACTTTCGTTTGAATGTGCATTTTTGATTTCAATATCTCTTAAACTTACTGTAGAAATTGGATTGAACATTCTGAACATAGAGTGTCCATTTGCATTGATAACTCCTCTTTCAGCACCTGATATGTTATATATTGACAATATTGATTCTTGCGGCATATCACCTAAATCTTGTGTCAAAGTATATTCTGTTGGGCTTCTGAATATGAAGTTTTTCAACATGTGTGATGGTGTTGTGTCATGAACCATTTCATATAGAACATCTTTCCAACCGTTTATGATGATGCTGTCATTTATTGAGTCAGTCGTACCTAATTCAATAGAATCAGCAAGTATTGAATCATTATACATTGTTGATTTCAGATTCGTTTCAAGTTTAGAAGTTAATTTATCAATATTAAGAGTAAGGTTATCACTGTTTTTTAATACCTGAAATTTTGTACTATCTGATATAGGGGATGAGATAATACTTAGTTCTGAAATACTAACAACGCTGTTTGAGTTGGAAGCTGTGATACTGTCGGCAATACCGTTTGCTAAATCAACATCTATGATAAAACCAACATTATTGCCAATGCTTAAGTTGTTTAGTTCGTGATTTGAAACTTCACCATTTGCAAAAGAAATGTCTACGTTAGAAATAGAGATATTTGCGTTATAGATAGAATCAAATAGACCTATTCGACCGGTTCCATCACCACTCAAAACAACTTTGTAACCATTCATACCATCAATATTATCGCTTATTGCAAAACGTCCGCTATTGATAGCGTGAAGGTTTAATGTTGCAGATGAATTATCAATATAAATTGCATTGTTATTCTTTTCACCATCTGCATTTTGGGTAAAGTTATCGACAATGACAACATTGTCACTATCTGCAACCATCTGTACTGAATTTAATGCATAAATTGCACCTCCTTTCGCATTTGCATTCGTTGATACAGCTGAGTTGCCAATAAATGATGTATTAGTTAATGTGATGTGACCTCTGGAATAAATCGCACCACCTAATGCATCGTTTTGTGATAGTGTGGAGTTGCTTCTAAAGTTTACATTTTTCAGGTTTATAACTGCATCTGAGGCAGTATTATATATAGCTGAACCTATAGTAGATTTAGCTCCTGAAATAGTGATATTATTTAAATTAAGAGTTGTTTGAATTCTATTTACTACAAAACCTGAATAAGAGTTAAATAGAATGTTATTTCCTTCTTTTGTTCCGTTGATAGTGAAACTTCCGCTTGAAGTTGTTCCCATATTCTCTTCAAGGGTTATATTTTCTCCGTTTATAAAATTATAAGTTCTGGAATAATCGTTAGATTGGTTGAGCTGCGGTAAAGTAGGAGTTGTTGATGTTTGGATATCAGAAGTTTCGGCTGTTGGGATAGCCATAAATTCATTGGTTAAAGAGTTTGCAAAGGTAATAGAGCTGCCAAAAAATAGACACAAAGCCATAATAAGCAGTGCACGAAAAACTATATTATTTTTCCCCCAATTTTTATTATTCAATTTTAACCTTGTAGCAACTCTTAATTTTTCCCCGAGATCTAGTTATTCCAGTACTATAATCCCAGTAATATTATTTCATATTGAGCATGTTATGTCATAATACAAATGGAGGATATTTGTGCTTAAAACCTTATAAAATCTATATTTTTGCAAATGATATTGAATCTATTGTGTCAAAAATATCATCAAAACTAATTTTTTGGTTTACTGTTCCGTGAGGGTCTTTTATTAGGTATGATTCTATGTTACCTTGATTATCTAAAACAGGGCTTAATCTATAGCTATGCCATTTGGAAAGTTTTGAAAGGCTATTGTTATCACCTACATAAGCTTCTACAAGATTGTTTTTGAAAAATTCAGGTGACCATAGCAGTTCTGCGAATTTTTCAGAGTCAGTTATAGTTGTACCGGTTTTATAGATATCTAACCAACTGCGATTATCTATCATTCTGTCACCGTCTTTTGCTTTACTTAGAAAATCGCCTGCTTCAACAGATGCATTTTCTTTAAAACCTAGAATTCTCCAAGGGACAATGGCATCTCCTGCTTCTCTTAGGTTTGTTCCAAGAGAGGCTTTGTTTGTAACTCCGCAAAGTTTACCAATTTCTTTATGTTGCCCCCACTCATATAATCTTTTAATATCTTCAGCTAACTTTGTTTGTCCACTTTCTTCAAGTGTTTTTATTTGATATTCTATGAACGGTTTTTCATATTCTTTGCCAAGAGCGTGTTCTATATATCTGATACCTTCGCATCCGCTGCTATAGTATTCTAAACCTTCTTTTATGATTTCGTCAGGTGTGAATATTATATCATTTTTTGTAGTACTATTTGGAAAGTTGATTTTAACTTTGCCTTTTTGACTTATTGTGTCAATGCAGCGTAATATATTTTCTCTTGTTTGAGGATTTTCCATCACAGCGTTTAACGAAGTTACTTCATAACATATTCCATAATTATCAGGTTGGATATTTGTGAATCTTTTTACCGGTGGAAATAGTTCAAAATATGAATCTCTGTTCATTGATAATTGTTCTACTTCACCGTTTTTATTTTTTATAGCGACTGTTTTTCTGCCCTGTATTTGGAAAACGTCACCTGTTTTTGCTGTTTCTAATGCGTCTTTTTCGGTTTTGAATATCGGTATGTAATTTTCTTTTATATTGCCGGGTTTTCTTAGGATTTCCAAATCTTTTGAGATGGCTTCCGGTATTGTTGCATCTTTAGAAATAAAATTGAACATTTTTTTATCAAAAATATTAAACTCAGCACTTCTTTCGCTATGTTTCAATAATGTATTGATATCTTCCAGCTCTTTTGAACCGTCTTTGCAGTTTGAGATAAATTCTCGTAATCCTTCTTTATTTGTAAACTTTTTAATGATGCCGCTATAGCGTTGTAGAATATTTGCACCAGTAATACGTTGTATTCCAATTCCTGCTTTAGCAGAACTCGCAAGTGCATCCAGAGCATTTGTTACATAAGTACTGTTTTCTGCAGGTTTTGAAGTTGTTGCAACTTCTTTTTCAAAGCGTTTTGCAACACAATCAATAGTTGATTTTATTTCATGTGGGGTTATAACCTTCATAATTATTTAAAAACAATATTTATCTAAAAATTGCTTCTTTATTAAATTATTTTAATCATTTAATTTTAGCTTTGTTTTAAGTATAATAAACTTGCATGGAATGTTTCCATAACTAATAGAAGAAAGGGACTATAAAATGAAAAAATCAGTTAAAGATTTAGGTGATGTTCAAGGTAAAAGAGCATTAGTGAGAGTCGATGTAAATGTACCTCTTGATGCTGACAAAAATGTTACAGATGATACAAGAATACAAGCTATCATCCCTACAGTAAAATTCTTAAAAGATAAAGGTGCAAAAATTATTTTAATGGCACACTTAGGCAGACCAAAAGGAGAATGGAATCCTGAATTCTCATTAGCTCCTGTTGCTAAACATTTATCAAAGGTTTTAGGTGAAGAAGTGAAATTCGTTTCTACACCTGTTGGTGAAGGTGCTGAAAAAGAATTAGCAGACTTAAAAGATGGCGAAGTAGCATTATTGGAAAATATCAGATACTATAAAGCCGAAGAAGCAAAAGATGATGATATGACTTTTGCAGAAGAATTAGCAAAACTTGGTGATTTCTATGTAAATGATGCTTTTGGTGCAGCTCACAGAAAACATACTTCAACAGCAAAAGTTGCTGAATTATTAAGCCCTGCTGTTTCAGGTCTTTTGATGGAAAAAGAATTAAGATGTTTATCTCAAGCTCTTGATAATCCTACAAGACCATTCACAGCTGTTGTTGGCGGTGCAAAAGTTTCTTCTAAAATCGGTGTTTTAGAAA
>JAMPEO010000169.1 GCA_023665105.1 Candidatus Gastranaerophilales bacterium
TATTGCTTAGCATCCTTTACGCCATCAATTCTTCTTATTGCATCAGAGTGTCCTTGACTTACTCCTCTACCCCAGAAAGTATAGTCATTTCCTTCCGGTAAAATTGCATTAGCATACATTCTGTTCAAAGAGAATAGACCGGGATCCCAACCAACAGATATGATAGCAACTTTTCCATTTTCCTTAGCAGATTTATCAACATTTTCAAAATGTTCAGGAATTTTTGCGTGTGTATCAAAACTATCAATAATATTAAACATTTTTGCACATTCAGGTGATTGTACCGGCAAATCAGTAGCACTACCACCACAAATTATTAAAACATCTATTTTATCTGTCCAATTTGGCAATTCGGAAACATTTAACACTTCTGCAGTTTCTGTTTCAATTTTTAAATCATTAGGATTTCTACGAGTAAATACAGCAACAAGCTCCATATCAGAATTTTGCATTACTGCACTTTCAACACCTCTACCTAAGTTTCCATAACCTAAAATACCTATTCTCATACTTCTCTCCTTTTTTGTGCATAATTATATCACATAAATGTTTTCTTTTTTTTAACAGATATTAACGCAAAAATATTTTTTACAGTTATTTTATAGTATATGGATATTCAAAGAAGAAATGATAATCTATTTCGTGGAAGATGCGTGCAAATCCGAGATGCACAGTGGGTTTGTCATAAGGTAAACACGGAATGCACATATTTTTCAACGTCAAAAACAAAACCGCTGATGATAACCCCATTAAACAAAATTGAACGCCATTTTAATCAAAAAACAAAATCCGATACAGAGATAAAAGATGTTTTATTAAAAATCAATCAATACGATAAAAACAACTCTAATTTAAATCTTTTTGAAAAACTCAAATTAGCCTACGATGATAAGTTTGTTTTCACAAAGGAAGACAAACATATTTTAACAATCTTAAATAAAGCTAAAGAAAAAATCGAAAACTTTGGAAGAATAAGATGTAATAATATATTTGAAAACAAATATTTAGAAGCACTAATCCGTATGAAAGTACACCATATAGGAAATTGTTATGAAACCTCTAAAATTTCAGAACTTATACTAAAAATGAACGGAATAAAAAATGCACAAACAGTTCTATTAAAAGGGGAAAAAGAAAATGTCACAAGAGATCACGCTATTTGTATTTTTAATAGAGATGGAAGCCCATTTTCATCTATAACTAGAGATACAATCGTTGTAGATGCTTGGGCAGGGAAATCAGATTTTGCAAATAACATGATTAAATACTATCAAAACGAGTGTAATCATCTATTTAAACTCCCTAAAAATCAAAAAATAGAATTTTTTGCAATACCAAATGAAAGTTATATTTCTGATGAAGATATTTTAATATTCCAAAAGATTTATCCTGAATTTATGTTTATGAATCCTCAACGAAAATTTATGAAAAATTCTTTATAAATAATTTTTATGAGAACCATTTGTTAATGTACTATCTAAATTTTATATAAATATACTTTTTAAAAGCAATTTTCTCCAAAGAAATTTCTTTATAAAGATATGGGTTATTTTAATGCATTACGTCAACATATAAGTTCTGCAACAGATATAATTTCACTAAAGCAATTAAAAACTAGAGCCAGAAGAATATGTTTCGGTGGTGAAACTGATACCTTTATTAGAACAACAGAAAACACACCACCTCAAAAATTACAGCAGGTTCTTGGCAAATTTGATGCTTATCAAGATGCAGAAAAAAAATTTTATACAGAATTATATTCAAGAGGTTCTGAAAAATTTGATTATGTTTATCAGCATTTTCAAGGTAATGTACCTCTTTTCAACGAAGAAGCATTTCTTACAGCAATAAAAGATATGCCGGACAAAGAAGTAAAAAAAACATTTGAAGAAATATCTAATTTCTACAAATCTTTGCCGGAAAATATAGATAATAATTATTTAGAAATGGTTAATACAGCACAGTTAACTATTCTAAAGAAACATAACAAAGAAGCATTTGAATATATTATAAACAACCCTGACAAAGAGTCTATGAATTCCTTATTAGGCACTTTTAGAGAACAATTAAACGGTTCAACTTTTGAAACTCTTACAATTCCACAAATTCGACAGTTACAAGGAAATGGAAAAACATTTTCTTTAAATCCCAGACATAATCTTGAAGACCGAAATATTCTAATAAGGGGTTTACAAGCAGAAAGAATCTATGTAGAGTCAAGTGATGCTTTTGGCACACAACCTGCACTGATAGAAAATCTAAATAAATACTTATCTACACAAACAATTACAGAACCGTTTACAGCATTCCGAGCGGAAAAAGATACCGGAATGTTTGATTCAATAATATTAGATAAAAGTATGAAGCGAAAAGTAAAACTCCTTGTACTAAAGAATATGTTTAAAGCAAGAAAGATAAAAGTTCATGATTATAACGGGACATATCAAAATTTCAAACACACTGATTTATTCACCCATATTATGGGACGTTCGGAATTAACACTCGCTGATGCAATGCAAACAGCAAAATATGGAGATAATAGATTTCGGACGCAATTAGTAGAGTTAATCAAAAATGCACAAATTCAAGACTCTAGATTCAAATCTGTTACATTTGACCGAGGTTTTGCTATGGAATGGGTTGGAACACAAGATGGACATACTAAAATTTTGCAAAACATAAAAGTGAATAAAGGTATTCACGGTGGAAAATCCAATGTTGACAACAAACAGGCTGAATACATTTTAAATAATGATAATAAAATTATCAGTTTTCAAGATGTAAAATATAATCCTGAACAAGATATGTTTTATATTGATAGCACCATCAATCCGGCATAATTTTATTTTTCAAGCTAGACTGTATATTGAATATCTTAAAAGTGCATCAACTAAAAAAGAGGATATTAAAAAATATCCTCTTTTAAAAATCGGAGAAGGTGGGATTCGAACCCACGGTAGAGAATTATCCCTACAACACCTTAGCAGGGTGCCGCCTTAAGCCGACTCGGCCACTTCTCCTTAGAAACAACCTTATGTTTTGTATAATAACATAAATATAAAATTTTATAAAGTACTTTATTTTGCAAAACAAAAGCGAACCGAAGTTCGCTTAAATAACTCTCAAATCATCTTACTAAATCGATAGACCGTGATAATTGATATATACTATTTCACAGCTACTAGTTTAGTTTGAACACCAACTTCGGCATTCATTCTTCTAGCATTTGCCATTGCAGAGGATCGGCGTTTTTTTGCACCTCTAAGTATATACTCTACGCCGCTAAAGGTATTACATGTTGGAATCTCAACTTTTTTTAACATATATTGTCCTTTCTATTGCTTCCGTGCCATGTATATCGGCATTTTTCTTAAAATCTTTAGCAATTTACAAACATATTTTACAAAAGTTAACATTCATAAATTCATCAATAAAAAAAGACAGAAACAACCCTATTACGCTAAAAGAATCCTTTTAAACATAAAATAAAAAGGCAATATTTTTATATTGCCATTATGTATTTATAGGGAAATCTAGGAATTTTTTAAAATTTTCTTCTATCTCTAACTGCTAATTGATTTTGATAAAAAGAGCTGTTAGAAATTCTTTCTTGGATATAATCATGAGAAACAGTTGTTGAAGATTCAAGATTTTTCAAACTTTCTAATCTTTGTAAAAGAGCTGAATCAACATAAGCTACATTATGTTTTTTCAATATTGTCCAATATTGGGCTTCTTTTCTCGTAGCAGTTGTTTCTTCTTCCAATGTTGCAACACTACCTTTATGGCAACTTTCATGTGCTATAAGACAAGCTATCTGTTCTGTAGGAGCATTTTTATATTTTGTATTGATTAGGATATATCTGTTACCCCAAACATCAGTAGAATTTGTTGCGAAATGGTTTTTATATTCGTAAGAAAGTTGTGATAAATCATAAAATTTGATTTTTACTGAATTTTCTTGAAGATTATCAAACACATCTTCTGCACCAATATTATTCAATAAAGTTAATGCAGCTCTTATTTGCTCATCATCACTAAAATTTCTAACGTTGGCAGCTGATACTTGATTTGAAACCATAACAAATAAACATGCTATAACTAGCAATACTCTCTTAAACATAACACACATTCCCTACAATATTTTTTAATCTAATTCCTTATGCAAGAATTAACGGCAAACTTTCTAAAAACTTTAATCAAACAATCAAAATCTTAAGAAAAACAAAAACAAAACATCTTAAAACTTAGTCAACAACAAGTTATACAGATTTGTAACAAAATGTAAACAAGGATAATAAAAAAAGCAATTTTTCACAATAGATATACTTTATATATACATAAGAGATAATTAGGGCTCTTATAAAAACGGA
>JAMPEO010000016.1:0-5737 GCA_023665105.1 Candidatus Gastranaerophilales bacterium
AGAGATAAAACAGTGGAGAAGCTCATTAGAAAAAATTACTTTGGAGGAGTTTGCAGCAAGATTAGGCAAAGTAGTTGCAGATTCAAGACCTACAAATGATTTAATTGATATAGTTTTTAGCAATGATAATGTTTCTAAATCACCTGTTCAAAAACAAGAAACAAACGAAAAAATTTCTAAAATCGCAGAACGTGCTTTTGCAAGAGAACGTCAACTATCTCATACACCTTTCTCTTTTAAAGCACCTGTAGAAACTAAAACCGAAAAAGTTGAAACTAAGAAAATTGAAGCAGAAAAAATTGTTGAATCTATCAAAAAAGTAGTTGAACCTGCTGCAGCACCTGTTGTTGAAGATACTCTTAGAGATGATGTTGATATCGTTCTTAAGAAAAATCTTACAGACAGAGAACAAGTTGTTTTTGATTATCTCCTTGAGCACAAAAATACAACAGTTTATGCAAAAGATTTAGCCGTTCTTCTTGATTTACCAAGAGATTATATTTATAAATATATTAAAAATCTTCGTGCAAAGATTGAAGGGGATAAATTAAAAAATGCTGATAGAGGCGGATTTATCTTATCAGTATAATTAACAAATTTATATAATAAAAAACCGTTCTAAATAGAACGGTTTTTTTAATATCTTTTTTTAGACAGAGACAGGAGGCGGTTGAATATACAGAGGTAAAACCTTTGCCCAGTTGCCATCTTCTGTTTTTAGTTTTTCTACAACTATATCTGATAGTATTTTGCCTAGTTCATAACCAGCTTGTTGATATGAAACAACCTCTTTTGCTAACGGCTTAAATCTTTCAATCAAACGGTCATCAGTAATAACTTTTCTATTTTTTAATAAGTTATCAACTTCTTCAAGTTCAACTGCACCGTATAATTTTTTATCATAAAAATATGCTTTATTTTTTCTTGCATCTAACGCAACTACAGCATTATCATTCTCGGCTCTTGATAAAATTTCTAGCGAAGAAACACCAACAGCTTTACAATCCAGCTGTTGAGCCATTACACGTGCAACAGTTGTACAAGCTCTGATACCTGTAAAACTTCCGGGTCCGATATTTATACCTATTGCATTGATATCTTTCGGTTTATATCCGTGCTCTTTTATAATATCTCTTATCGTAGATATCAAATACGCAGAGTGATAATTTTTTTCGTTCGATTCTATTATCTCTGATGCAATAATTTCTTCTTCTGTTCTTAGAACAATATATGTTTTGTCTAAGCAAGTATCAAATGCAAGAATTAACAATTTTTCATTCCCTCAATAATTTCTTCTTTTCCATCTCCTATAGCAGTGAATGTATAACATCTGTTATCGTCATCGTCGTAAGTTACATTGATTTCTATTCTATCGAACGGTACTTCACCTTGAGAAAATTCTGCCCATTCAACAAATGTAAGATTTTTACCTTCAGAATATTCTCTCAACTCATCAGTAATTGTTTTTATTCCAACATTTTCCAACCTATATAAATCAAAATGATATATAGGGATTTTACCTGTATGATATTCATTCAGAATAGTAAAGCTTGGACTGGTAACTTTTTCTTTTATATCAAGAGCTTCGGCAACAAGTCTTACAAAAGCTGTTTTTCCGGCACCAATATCACCAAAAAGATTAACAAAACATCCGTCTTGAGTTAGTTCTGCAAATCTTTTCGCTAATTTTTTTGTATCTTCAATGTTATAACAAGTTTTAGAATATTCATTATTTTTCATAAACTACTACTCTATTTCGTCCATTCTCTTTTGCCTGATATAATGCTCTGTCTGCTTTCATATACAAATCATCTGCCATATCTCTTACATCAAGCTCAGCTAATCCTACACTTATTGTAACACTTATATTTTTAATTTGTTCATCTTTTTCGGATTTAATTTCTATTTTTTTATTTTCAACAGCAGCACGAAGTCTTTCTGCAACAATTCGTGCTTCTTCGATACCTGTTTGCGGAAGAAGTACGCAGAATTCTTCTCCACCGTACCTTGATGGAATATCATATTCACGAAGCTGGTCTTTAATGACACTTGCTGTTGTTCGTAAAACCGTATCACCAACGGCGTGACCATAGGTATCGTTGAATTTCTTGAAATAATCAATATCAATCATTATTGCACATAAAGGAGTATTTTGACGATTTGCACTGGAATACTCTTCTTTTAAACGTAATTCAAATTGTCTTCTATTGTTTAATCCTGTTAATGCATCCATTGTAGCATTTTGCAATATTTCTGAATAAACATTCGCCCGCTCTATCGTCGTAGCAGATTGATTAGTAAGTTCTGTTATATAATTTATTTCATTATCTGTAAGCTTATCGATTGTACTATGAGCAACAATACAACCCAAAACATTATCTTCGCTCATAAGCGGAAAAACACCTGTTTTCTTATCTTCAGAAATCTTTATATCACTTTCATTGTTTAAGTCTTCAATGAGTTCATAAACTTTTTTATTCCAACAAGCTCCCGGCCAAAATAAATTGAATTTATCTTCTTGTTTAACAAATACATATATAAGATGATTCATAACAAATTTATCTATCATTTCGCCTATTAACGGAATTATGTATTGAAAATCATATTGCGTTTCAATAATTTTTGCTATATCTTTCATTGATTTGTAAAATGCAGAATTTACTTCTAATTGTTTTGCAAGAACAATATTTTGCACTTTTAAAGACAAATTATAACTGAATATTTCCAAAAATTTTAAATCATCTGTTGAAACATCTATCTTGTTTTTAAATTTCATTCTAAATAAACCAATACATTTATCTTCATATTTTAAAGGTATCGAAATTGTTTTAGCTATAACATTTCCATCATCAAAAATATCTTCCGGTAAAGAACAATCATCATTTAGAATAAATTCGGAAGTTTTAAGTTCCTCAAAAATTTCTTTTAATGTGCTCATTTTTTCTTCTGAATAATAATCTTGAGCAAGTTCGAAATCTTTTAGAACATTTTTTAATTTTTTAATTTGTTCATCATAATAGAGAATGTTTATTTCCGACAATTCGTAGTATTCTGAAAATGCCAGCTTTAGATCTTCTCCCAGATTTTCCACATTATTATTTGTACAAATTGTATTAAAAATTTTATATATCAAAAAAGAGTCTTTAATATTCATTGTTCTCATTCCTGAAATAAGAATAACCTGCACAACGACTCATATTTTTCATTATGCTTTTATCCAAATCATCTGTAGCTTTTACTTTTCCGCTTTCATCAATATAAGATTCTGTTTTATCATCTTTCTTTTTAGATTTCTTTTTTTTCTTATCAGGAGTTACTTCCTGATTATCAGTATCACCCATTTGTCGAACATAAATAGGGTCATATTTGTAATCCACATAAGAACGGGAAACATCAGCAAGTATTCCAAAGATATATTCTGCATTAACAGATGTTCCTGATGTAGAAATCAATAAAGAAGCCTTTTCAAGCTCATCTATAGAATCTCTAAATTTTTTCATTCTTCTGAGAAGAATTGCTAAATTATAGTGAGCTTCATAATTCATTGGTGCTAATTCAATAGCTTTGCAATAATTCTTGCCTGCAGAACGATAATTACCTAACAAATGATAAACAAGTGCCAAATTATATCTTGCATCAGAGTTTTTCTTTAGGATTTTACAAGCTTTTTCATAAGAATCAGCTGATTTTAAAAGAAGAGGAGTTGTTAAGTTTCGTTCTCCATCAGAAAGATAAAGTGCTTTTTGTCTGTATGCACGTCCCCTGTTATAATACGCCAATCCTTTGTTAGTTTTAGAGCTTTTTTTATTACTAAAAATAAAAGGAATTGACCATATTTTATATTTTGTATTCAAAATAGCATCATACTGTTCGATTGCAGCATCAAAATTACCAAGTTTTTCTGCTTGAATAATCCCGAGATTCATCCTTGCAACTACATAATGATTGTTGTGTTTGATAGCCTCTTGATAAGCATCTACAGCTGCAAAATAGTCTTCATAAACAACATAGATATTGCCTAAGTTATACCAAGCTGTATGGTGTTTAGGATAAAGAGTAAGACCTTTATTATAATATTCTATTGCATACGCCAGTTTGCTCTTGTGATAAGCACGGTCACCTTTATACACATAGAACATACCTTCAATTCTGTTAATTACGTGTTCTTGCACCCAGTCTTGTTTAAATACCACCAAACAAACAATACCTGCTACACATAATAGTTTCAATAAATTAAGAATAAACTTCTTCATAACATACATCATATAATAAGTAGGAGCGATAAGTCCAGTTTGTGAATAAAATTTTAAACTCGTTTTTATATAGTATGAACAGAGTTTGTTTTTTTGTTATAATAGTAACAAAAAGGATAAAAACAATGAAAGATATGTTAGATAAAATCAAGCAGATAGAAGAACGTTATACAGAACTCGGTATAACACTTTCTGACCCTGCTGTAATACAAGATTATAATAAATTCAGAGATTTATCAAAACAACGTAAATCAATGGAAGAAACAGTAGAGTTATATTATGCTTGGCAAAAAGCAACAGAAGCGGTTGCAGATGCTAAAGAAATTATTCACGAAGAAAGTGATGAAGAAATGCGTGCTTTTATGAAAGCCGAAATGGAAGAAAATGAAGCTAAAATCGCAGAATACGAAGAAAAAATGAAAGTTCTTCTTCTCCCTCGTGACCCAATGGATGATAAAGATATTATGCTTGAAATCAGAGGCAGTGCAGGCGGCGATGAAGCAAATATTTTTGCAGGCGATTTGATGAGAATGTATTTGCGTTACGCTGACAAACAAGGTTGGCAAACACAAGTTTTAAGTAAAACAGATTGCGAAGCCGGTGGTGTATCTGAAGTTATTATATCAATGAAAGGTGATGCAATATATTCAAGACTTAAGTATGAATCAGGTGTACATAGAGTACAGAGAGTACCTGTTACGGAATCTCAGGGCAGAGTTCATACATCAACTGCAACAGTAGCAGTTATGCCTGAAGTTGATGACGTTGATGTTGAACTTAATATGAATGATGTTGAAATCTCAACAGCACGTTCAGGCGGTGCAGGCGGTCAAAACGTTAATAAAGTTGAAACTGCAGCCAGAGTATTTCACAAACCTACAGGAATTATGATTTTCTGTACAGAAGAACGTTCACAATTACAAAACAAGGAACGTGCATTACAGATTTTGAAAGCAAAATTGTACGATATGGAAGTACAAAAACAAATGAAAGAAATAACCGACTTAAGACGTTCTCAAGTCGGAACAGGCGACAGAAGTGAACGTATCAGAACATACAACTTCCCGCAAGGTCGTCTAACTGACCACAGATTAGGTCAAAATTTAAATGTTTGGACAGTAATTGATGGCGAATTAGATGATTTAATCAATTTGCTTGTTGAATATGACCAAAAATTGAAACTTGAAAAGTTAGCAGAGTCAGCAGAATAGAGGTATTATTGACAGAAAGAAAATGTGTCGGCTGCGGCACCCTAAAAAATAGAGATGAACTTATCAAAATTACCAAAAATTCCGTTGATGGAAAGGTTGTTGTAAACCCAAATTCAAAAATATTTGGTAGATCAGCATATCTTTGTTATAATAAAAAATGTATAGAGTTAGCGTTAAAGAAAAATAAACTTAACAGAGCTCTAAAATCCTCAGAGGATCTGAAAGGACTATTAGATGGACGAGAATATTAGAGTAAGTGAATTAGCAAAAGAA
>JAMPEO010000016.1:5837-11998 GCA_023665105.1 Candidatus Gastranaerophilales bacterium
GTTTCTACATTTAGTGAAATCTTTTAGCACTTTCTTTAATTTATCATTGATGTAAAAAGTTTTTTCTTTACCTGTTTTCTTTTCAATAATTTTAATATGCGTTTTATCTACAACATCAGACACATTTAACCTTACAATATCAGAGACACGCAAACCGGAATTTAAGCCTAATACCCAAATTGCATAATCTCGTTTGTTGTGTAGTTTTAAATACTGTTCAACTTTAGCTATATCTTTCCTGCTTTTAATAGGCTCTGCTTTCATATCCTACATTCCTTTCTGCAACGCTAAAATCACTTAGTTGCAAATTAGAATGTAACTTATTATTTTAGTTATAGAAATAAATTAGCCCAGAAATAAAGAACCCAGTTTTAAAAATGCAAATAAAAGTAAATTTCCTATTAGTCCCAATAAAGGGAGTATTACTATTAATAAAACTACTCCTAACACAATTCCTAAAGCTGTTTGCAAAATTTTTTTCATAAGCCAATCCTATAGAAAGAATAAAATTCTGTCAACCATGCCTGTAAAATCGCTTATTCATGATATAATGCAACTATGGCTATTGATGAAAAAGAATTACAGAAATATGCAAGCACGTTAAGTATTGAGAGATTATTGTCTTTGAAACATTCTGATGAGGATTCAATAGAATTACTTATTGAAAGATACAAAACTAATTTATGTATATCTCAGGCTCTTTATCCTGAATTATCAACACTTGAAGTTACTTTAAGAAATGCCATAGATACAATGTTAATGACCTGTATATCACCTACATGGCTTGAAGATGAAGTAAAACAACAGAAAATTCTATCGAACCATGAGTATGAAATGTTGCTTACAGCTTACAACGACATTAAAAGTACCTATCCAAATAACTATACAAGAGGCAAGGTTATCGCAAATCTTACTTTTGGATTTTGGACTAACATTTGTTCAAAATGGTACTGTTCAAATATCTGGAATAAAGGTTGTTGTTTTAAAGGAGTATTTGTTAATTATCCAAGTAAAATAAATAATATTGGGGCAATGGCAACAAAACTACGTACTATTAGAAGGTTTAGAAATAGGATATTTCATTATGAACCGATTTTTAAACACCCGCAAAATACCTTAAAAATGTACAATGAAATTATGGAAATGATAAATTATTTACCTTCGGACAATTCAAGTATATTAGAAGATACTTCATCATTCCTTGATGTTTATAACAAATCTTTAACAACCCTAAAATAGCAAAAAACCTAAGGCACTGTGTAAAAATACAGGAAGTGTTCCTTAGGTTATCCATTATCATTATGCACTATTTTTCACTATTTGTCAAGTGTTGCAGGGGATTTTATTAAGTAAAATAAATCTTACCAAGAATGTATTAAAATGTTCAACGACACGTAGCTAGAATGCCCGTTAAGGCATTTTGTTTATAACACCTGGAAAACTACAGTCAATTTTTATGTTTGCAATTTACGTGTTATAAATTTACTTTATCTGACCTAGTATTACTTTTCGATATAGCTCATTATATAATTCATTAGATACACTTTTTATAACATTCTTAACATTTGCACTAAACAAATTTTTTAAACCAAAAACATCATAAGTAAGCTGCAATGTAGTAATATCGCTATCGTCAAGTAGGTCTGCAAATGCTTTTTTATAACTCGTTAATTGTTCTTGTGATTCATCGGGTGATTTGTAAAATACTACTTCTTTTAATTCATTGGTATAATAGTTATCTAATTTAGAGTATAGTTCTTTCTTTTGTAACAAATCTATTATAGTAGCCATAGTTAAGCTATCCCTTTTTGAATTAGGATTTAAAAACTTTTGCAAAGGTTTAATTTTTTCTTTATATCTATATTGCAATTCACATCTTAAAAGGTTTAGCCTCGAAATATTCAAGATAGAATTATTCTCAATTTTGTATCCGCCATGCGAACTTATATACTTTATTTCATCATTAGGTAACGGTGATTTTAACGTTATTATTCCCTTATTTGCTTTATTTAGTAATTCCTGCGTTTTATCATAAAAAATAAAACCTCTATCACCTATAATATCTTTCCAATTTGTATTACGCTTAGGGGTAGATAACCTTAAACTTGTATTTCTTCCATTTGATGAAATCAAAGAGGATATAAACCTTTTTCTTAAGGGAAAACCCGCTAAGAACATTATATAGTCAAGAGGTGTATTATTAGTTATTATATTTTTTGTTAGGTGAATCCACGTAATATTAGTGGATTCGTCAATCCTTCTATTTTTATTAAACCCTAACTTTTTGAAAAGGTTCAATAACCATTCTTCTAACGGCATTTCTAAATTTGTATCTGTATAAACACCGTTGTCATCAGGTTTAAACCTTGTGGGAGTTAGGGTTATTCTTAGATAATTATAAGCTATTGCTACGGAGTAAGCATTTTTATTAATAAAATATTTTTCAAGCGTATTTCTTATTTCTTGTTTATAACTTTCTGTATTTATGCCATTTCCCTCTAATATTGCCAAAGGAATATTAAACCTGAGTTTATCAATAAGAATATTACCAGTTATAGGCATTTTCTAGCTCCTTTATCAATCTTTCAGTAAAGGGGATAACATTATCAGGTACTTGTTGTTTAATTTCATTAATTCGATTTATACCAGCTCTAATTAAGGCTTTTTGCTGGGATTGACTTTTTGAAAAATGACTGTTAATAAATTCTTCCTGCTCTTCCTTTGTTTTAGAAGACAACATTATTGAAATAGCGGTATTTACAACTACATTTCTAGGTTGTTTTTTTCCTTTGGATTCTAAATATTCATCAATGTATTGACAAAATACTGGTATATTTGAATATTCAAGATTTTGAAATTTATTATTTGCTTCAACGGTGCAATTCAGAACTATCCACAGCATGAAAGCAATCATATATGCAGTACTAGGTATATAATCAATAATCCTATGAGCTTTGACATTACCATTTACATTACTTGAACTGTCGAATATCCGATTAATTATTCTCTGTCCTGACAAGGTTAAGTATACTCTCATTCTATTTTCATTTGTACCTTCTGTAATTCTTAGTTTTGAAAATACTCCTTGAACTTTATCGTGTTCTCTATCTGAATTTATATGCATAACGTCTTGATGTTTAATTTGATACTTTCTACTTTTTGAAGGAAGGTTTGAGATAATCCTGCCGACATCTTTATCACTCCAAACACCTCTATATTTAACGAACATCTTTGTAACTAAAGAATACTCTTTTATTGTTACTTCAAAACTTTTATTATGCGGTGTAGCATAGAATACCAATTTATCCTGATATAAAGAAGTTAATTTCCTTAATTCACCGTATATACAGTCATAGGGGTAGTCTAATTCGTATTCTGCAAAAGCTTCTAAACCAGTTAAGACTGATGAATTAAGTTTTTCAAACAATATTCCTAAAAAGTTTTTATAAAAAGACTCATCTTTACTATATTGAGGTAATGTTATCCCTGCTGAATTTATAATATCCAGTAAAAAGGCAATCATAAAGTAGTGACAGTAACATGTAGGGTATAAAGGTATATCTTCAATCCTTCCTGTTATTTGTGCAAAGAAATCCGCTTTAAAATCCATTATAATATTTTTAGGATTTTTATTACCGCCTTGTGCCTTCTGTCTTTTATTGCCAATATATTTGACATTGAAGTATCTACTAATATTATTTTCAGTACAATCAGTTATAAACTGCTCTTCTGCACCAATAGAGTCATTGAGGTATTTATTAGTATAATTATCAAAAATAACTCTATATCTTTCAACATCAGTTATCCTATATGAGGATATTATTCTTACTTGTTCATTTAATATGTTAATACATCTATTACTATCTTCTTTATTATCAATAGCATCTTTTAATATATTAGTTACTTTTGATAACCAAATACATGAAGATATATTTGTAAACCAACTAACATCATCAATCCTATTATGCTCATTAAGTAATGAACTATCACTTACTGTTTTTATCATTTATTTATTCCTTCCTTCTATTTTCTATTTAAAGTGTATACAAGAGCTTCTTTCTGATATATTATTCATAAATTCCCTCTTCCATATAGTGTTTTTGCCCTGTATCTATAACGATTTTCTGTTCCAAGTTTTTTTAATTGATTTCTCATTTTCTTATCTCCTTTGTATCTTTTTCTTAATACTTATCTAAGACCTCAAATGCATTTGTTATACTTGCACTTGAATTATGCGTGTAACGCAGTGTTGTTTTTAAGTCTGCATGGTCGAGTATTTTTTGTATGGTTACGATGTCAACTCCAGCTTCATTTAGTCTTGATGCTGTAGTATGTCTTAGTTGATGGAAAGTTATATAAGCTATTCCACTACGTTCTACTGCTCTTTTGAAACTTGTTTTTACGTCCGTATATCTTGTACCAGTAACTCGTGATGTAAAAACGTACTCACTTAATTTTGGCAATTTTTGCAATTCCGTTTTAAGTGTAGTCGTCAAAGGTAGTTTACGTGACTTATTATTCTTTGTATTCAAAGCAATAAGATAATCTTCTTCAAAGAAAACGTCCTGCCATTTAAGACTAAGAATTTTATTTTGCCTCATGCCAGTATGTAAGGCTGTTATAATAATCGCTTTCATTATGGGATTACAAGCAGCTAATAATTTTGTTTCTTCTTCCTTTGTTAGATACCTTTCAGGCGGATTTTCTATTCTTAGCTTTTTTAGTGCTGAACAAGGATTTACAGATATCCGTTTGTTTTCGACAGCAAGAGAAAATATACGGCGAATATTATCAACCTCTCTGTTAATACTGGAATTTTTTATCTTACCTAAACGAGAGTTGATATATTTTTCAAGGTCAGAAACCGTTATCTGCTCTACATCTTTATTTCCAACTAGTTTATAAAACTCATCTATCACATAATCAAATTCATCAGGTCTTGTATAGTGTGCTTTTCTGTGTTCTTTATAATCTGTAATAAGTTCAGATAGGTTATAGACCTGCTTCTTTGTTATGTCGTAGCCCGTTTTTATAAGTTCTGCCTTATGTATAGTTTCAAGTTTAGCAATTTCATCACTACCTAAACCCTTAAAGGTTCGGCAATAACGCTGTCCTTTATACATGAAATTGTACCCGTAATATCCATTCTTATGCTTGAATACACTCATCGCTAATACCTTATGCTACTTCCTTTTTTGAAAAGATAAATTCAATCAAAGCTTCTTCATTGAATAGATATTTTCTTCCAACTCTTCCACAAACATTTGTAGGATAATTACCTTTTTGAGCTTGCTTTTGTAGTGTTCTGATGTCTGTTCTTAATAGCTTTGCTGCTTCTTCTGTTGTTAGTATATTCATATTATTCCTTTCTGCGAACATGTACGTAATTTACATTTCAATACTAACATACTATTTTATTATTGTCAACTTAACGAACATGTACGTGATTTATAACTACTTAAATGACGTACTTGTACGTATTGACAGAAGAATCTACTAATGATACGATATGCATAGGAGAAAAAACATGATTGAAACTAAATCCTTAGAGTATATTATGGCATTATTTAATGACATATCTGACAAAAAACATTTAGAAAATGTAGCTACAATAACAGATTATATAGAAGAACAAGTTTTAAAGAATTTGGCTGTATTTATAGCTGAAACCAGAAAGAAAAAAGGATTGACAGTTCGTGAATTAAATGAACGTTCACGAGTTAGTTTAGCTGTTATTAATGACTTAGAAAAAGCTCGTAGTATGCCTAGAGTTGAAACATTAATTCGATTAGGATTAGCTTTAGAAGTAGGTTATAATGAAGTCTTTTCTGCATTAATATTACAGGATGAAACCCATACAAAATCACTACCTAAAGAAACACGGTTAGCAATGGATTTAGCAAAGTATGGATATGATAAAAATCAGGTTTTTGAAATTATGAGTTATATCGAGTTCGTAAACTTTAAAAATTCAATACAAAAAGACAATAAGCGTAAATAAACGAACAAACTTTTGATTACATAATAATTACATAATGGCACTAAAAAAGGCTCTCGGTTAATTCTCCGAAAGCCTTTTATTTAAATGGTCGGGATGACACGATTTGAACGTGCGACCCCCTCGTCCCAAGCGAGGTGCGCTACCAAGCTGCGCCACATCC
>JAMPEO010000016.1:12098-15580 GCA_023665105.1 Candidatus Gastranaerophilales bacterium
ATTCCCAACTAACTTAAAGAAGGTATCAATAACATAGTCAAATTCATTAGGTCTAGTTGAATGTGCTTTATAATAATCTTTAAGGTCTGTTACAAGCTCTTTTAGAAAATAATCCTGTCTTTTTGTTATGTCATAGCCATTTTTTATCAGTTCAGCTTTATGCACAATTTCTAATTGAGTAACTTCTTCTTTTGATAACCCTTTAAAGGTTCTACAATAACGTTTGCCATTGTGCATGAAATTATATCCGAAATAACCTTTTTTATGTTGATATACACTCACTTATCTGTACCTATTAGTTTCTATTTACGCAATCGCTTTGTTTGAAAAAATAAATTGAATCAAAGCTTCTTCATTAAAAAGATATTTACGCCCAATTCTTCCACACACATTTATCGGATAATCACCTTTTTTTGCTTGCCTTTGAAGTGTTCTAATATCTGTTCTTAATAGTTTTGCGGCTTCTTCCGTGGTAATTATTTTCATATCTTACTCCTTTTTATCGTACGTGTTCGTTTTTATGTACTAATACTATCACATAATTACAATTATGTCAACTTTACGTACATGTACGTTTTATAAATACAATAAAAAAGCGAACGCGTACTCCTTGACAACATATAAAAAAACGTGTAATCTTGATATTAGGAGTGAATATAAGATGAGAATGATACACTTTAAATCATTAGATTATATAATTGAACAATTCAATAATGTAAAAGATGAAAACCACTCAGAAAATGTAGCAATTATAACAGATTATTTAGAAAGTTGCGTTCTACAAAAACTTGCAGTTTTCATATCTGCAATAAGAAAAGAAAAAGGTTTATCTATAAGAGAATTGAATGAGCGTTCAAGAGTTAGTTTAGCCGTTATTAACGATTTAGAAAAAGCTCGTAGTATGCCAAGGGTTGAAACCTTAATAAGACTTGGATTAGCATTAGAAATAGACTTTAATGAAGTTTTTAGAGCTTTGATGTTGCCAGATAAAATAAGTACAGATATAAACTTCTATAAAGTTAATAAGACGGATTTGGCTATGGATATTGCAAGATATGGTTATGACAAAGACCAAGTAGCTGAAATTATAGACTTTGTTAAATATATAGACTTTAAATACAAAAAACAAGACAAAAAGTAATATAAAGATAATTTAACGAACAAAGTTATGATTACATAACAATTACATAATGGTAATAAAAAAGACTTTCAAGAAAATCTTGAAAGTCTTCTAAATAAATGGTCGGGATGACACGATTCGAACGTGCGACCCCCTCGTCCCAAGCGAGGTGCGCTACCAAGCTGCGCCACATCCCGATATATTTTAAGTAATTCGCATCACTTTTATTTATTTTTCAATTACAGAACATCTGCAAGATTTATTCTATATTAAACATTTTTTTCGGTCAAGCGAAAAAGTTTCATTTAAAGAAAATTTTTTAAATAAATATTCTTTTTATGGGAAATAATAATTAAAATTAACCCATTAACCTGATTTCATATAACTCTAATCTGGTAAATATAATTTGACTATGTTAATATTTAGCTATGGAATTTGAAGAAAAAACGTTATCATCAGAATATGTTTTTAACGGAAAAGTTATTGATGTTAAACGTGATGAAATACTTGTTTCTAACGGACATAAATCATTACGTGAAGTTGTTGAACATTCCGGAGGAGTCGTTATTCTTGCGTTACAAGATAAAAATATTTTAACCGTTCGACAATTCAGATACCCATTAAGAGATATATCAATAGAACTACCTGCCGGTAAACTTGAAAAAGATGAAAATCCGGACTTCGCAGCAAAAAGAGAATTGGAAGAAGAAACAGGGTATATAGCAAATAAATGGACCTCATTAGGATACATTTATACTTCTCCAGGATTCTGCACAGAAAAGCTTTATCTATATCTGGCACAAGAATTAACATACAAACAACAAAAACCGGATGAAGACGAAATTCTTAAATGTGAATCATATTCTATTGATGAAATCCTAAGCATGATTGATAACGGTATAATAAATGATTCTAAAACAATATGTGCATTACAAAGAGCTAGAGAGTATTTAAAATGATTAAATTAGTTGCAACAGACATTGACGGAACAATATTAGGAAGTAGCGGAGAGTTTACAACAGGTGTTAAAAACTGCATAAAAAATTTACAAGATAACGGCATAAAAGTTGTTATTGTTACCGGCAGAATGCATGCTGCGGCAAAAAAAATCGCAGAGCGTTTAGACTTGCAAACTCCGGTAGTGTCATATCAAGGCGGAATGATTAGAACATGCAGCAATGAAGTTTTATACGAACGCTATCTGCCATCTGATATAGCAGAAGAGATTATTGAATGGGGACGAAACAATAACGTTCATTTAAATTTATATTCCAATGATGTTTTATATTCAGAAAATGATGATTATGAAATAAAAAAATATGCAAAATATCAAAATATTGATTATATAGTAAAAAACTTTGATGAAATACAACACGACAAAGTAAACAAACTTTTAGGTATAAATTATGATAATCCTGATTTAGTTACAAGCTGGGTTGAAGAAATGCAAGAAAAATTCTCAGAATTACATATAGTAAAATCAACGCCATATTTTTGCGAATTTTCAACAATGGATGCTACAAAATCATGTGCAGTTAAATTCCTTCAAAAATATTGGAATCTTAATGATGATGAAATTTTAACAATAGGCGATCAAGATAATGATATTGAGCTATTGAAAGCCGGTGGAATTAGTGTTGCAATGGAAAATGGTACAGACAATCTTAAGCAATATGCTGATTATATTACAGATACGGTAGAAAATGACGGATTTGTAAAAGCTATTGAAAAGTTTGTCATAAGAGGAGAATCATTATAATGAATTTACCATATAGAATCGGTATCGGATATGATATACATAGATTAGAAGAAAATAGAGATTTAATTATTGGTGGCATAAAAATACCTTACGAAAAAGGTTTACAAGGACATTCCGATGCTGATGTTTTAATTCATGCAATTATTGATGCACTATTAGGAGCTTTAGCACTGCCTGATATTGGAACTCTTTTTCCTGACACAGACCCTAAATATAAAGGTGCTGACAGTACGCTATTATTAAAAGAGGTTTATACAATGGTTCGCAATAAAGGTTATAGAGTTGGCAATTTAGATTCCAACATAATTGCACAAGCCCCTAAAATGATGCCGCATATTCCAAGCATAAAAGCAAACCTTGCCAAACTGTTGGAAATAGATATTGAAACAATATCTGTAAAAGCAAAAACTAAAGAAAAATTGGATGCTGTTGGACAAAAACAAGCAATAGAAACAAATGCTATTGTAATATTATACAAAGATTAGAAAGGATTTATAGATGAAATTTTTACATTCGATGATAAGAGTAAAATCAATTGAAAAATCGCTTGATTTTTATACAAAAGTTTTAAATATGAAGCTTGCAGATAAAAAACGCCTTGAA
>JAMPEO010000170.1 GCA_023665105.1 Candidatus Gastranaerophilales bacterium
TTTGGTTAGATACCTCTTCAAAAGAAGTTCCAAATAATTTTCCTTCAAATATAAAAGTTGTTAATACTAATACTATTGATGCAATTAAAGAGCTTGCAACTGCAAAGCTATGGATTGGAGCACAAGTTAAAAGTTATCTTCTAAGAGATGGTTTGATAAAAAAAGATGGTCAGATATATATTCAAACTTGGCATGGTTCTCTTGGTATAAAGAAAATAGGTTTTGATATAAATCCACATGAAGAAACACCTTGGACATTGCTTGATAAAAAAGAAGCCCTTATGTTAGATTATACGATTTCTAATAGTGATTTTGAAAATAATGTGTATAGAAGTGCATTTTTTGGACAAGGTAAAACTGTACTTTTGGGTCATGCAAGAAATGATATTTTCTTTAAGGATAATTGTGATATCAAAAATAAAGTTAAAAATTATTATAGACTAAATTCTAATAAAAAAATTATTATGTATGCTCCAACTTTTAGAGATGATTATGACTTTTCGGCATACAATATGGATTATTTAAAGATTTTGAAAACATTTGAGCAATATTTTAATTCTGAATGTGTTTTATTTTTGAGAATTCATCCTAAATTTACAAAATATAAAGATAAATTTATACCAACGTCAGAGAAAATAATTGATGTAACAAACTATGATGATGTTCAGGAATTGTTAGTATCATCGGATTTTCTTATTACTGATTATTCAAGTATAATTTTTGATTTTATGCTAACAAGAAAACCTGCGTTTATTTATGCTTCAGATATTGAAAAGTATAATACTAATCGAGGTTTTTATTATCCACTAGAAATGACACCTTTTCCGATAGCAAAAAGTAATAAAGAAATGATTGAAAATATACATAATTTTGATGAAGAAAAATACATAAAAGAAGTAGATTTATTTTTAACCAATAAAGGTTGTATTGATGATGGACATGCTTCTGAAAGAATAGTTGATTTTATTGAGTCAATTTTATAGGAGATTTATAATGAAAAACTTGTTTAAAAACATTTTCTCAAGAGCAAAAAAGATAAAGAACTGTGTAGTAATAATTGATTGTGGTGGTTTAGGTGATTATATGTTCTTAATGAGTGTTCTCAAACTCGTGTGGCTGTAGAGAGTAATCCCGCTAATGATTTATAAAATTAATAAAACAAAAGCTGCGTAATGTTGAGAAATAAAATGGACAAATATAAAATACTTCTTGGCGAAAGAATTAAAAATATACGAAAAAATAAGGGAATAACACAGTCAGAATTGGCTGAACTTGTCAATCGTAGCAAAAACCATATCTCTAAAATAGAAACAGGTTCTGCTAATCCACCATTATCACTGCTAATCGAAATTGCTGACGCTCTTGAAATTGAATTGGCTTCATTACTTAATATAAAGAAATCTCAAACTAAAATTTTAGATAAAATCGATTGGAATAGTGAGATTGATAAAATTAAAGATAAAAAAGAAAAACAGTTTATCCTAAAAATGCTTAATAATATGTTAGAAGAAATAATTTAAATATATTTTAACCGCCTCTTTGTTAAATTTTGTAAAACATGTTTATCTAAAGCAACAAAAAACCTAATTCGATGTTTTAAAGCAATAACAACAACTATAGGGGAAAAATAATGCTTACAATCAACCAACTAAATGCAGTAAATAACACTGCTAACATTCGTAATAATAAAAATATCAACAATAAATCTTTGCACGGGGCGACAAATGTTATAAACTCTAATAATATAAATAATCTAAATTTATATAACAAATCTCTTGTATCTTTTAAGGGTCAGGGATATTATCAAACATTAAACGACAATTATTTTAACCTCCCTATAGATAAGACAACCGGCAAACCTTTTCAAGCAGATGTTTATCAAAAGGCAGCTGCAGAAAACTTGTACAAAGGCAATGATGTAATAGTCACAGCTCCTACAGGAACAGGAAAAACGGCAATCGCACACTATATTATCAACAAAAATATGGAAGATGGCAAAAAGACATTTTACACTACTCCTCTAAAAGCTTTGAGTAATGATAAAGTAAGAGAGTTTCAAAAAATATATGGCAAGGACAATGTTGGTTTAATTACAGGTGACAAAAAGGTTAATAAAGATGCACCTATAATTATCATGACAACAGAAGTTTATAGAAATATGGTTGTTCAAGACGAATTAAAAGAACGCAATCCGTTATTAGACAACTTGAAAACGGTTGTATTTGACGAATTACATTATCTTGGTGACAGCGATAGAGGTGGCGTTTGGGAGCAAGCTATAATGTTTACAAACCCTGATACTCAGATATTGTCGTTGTCAGGAACAATGGCTAACTCTGAAAAAATTACTGATTGGATGGCAAAAACAAAAGGTCATGAGTTTGCAGAAAAGGTTACTCCTGATAGCCATTACAGAGCTAAGAATGCAGAAGTTCACACGGTATTAGTTAATGTTCCATCTGAAAATAGGCATGTACCGTTGGAATTTGAAGTTGTGAATGTTAAGCCACAGCAAAAAAGAGCCGGTGGCGGTGGTTCTAAAGCAGATAAAAAACGTGCAAAAAAACAAGCTAGTCAAATGGCTCAATCAGATAGTGCTGTACCGGCAAAAGAAGCTTATGGCGAAATGGTAACAAAGCTCCAAAACGAAGATAAACTGCCTGCTATTTTCTTTATTTTTAGCAAACGTGAAGGTCGTGCAACATTATCATATCTAAAAGAAAACGGTCCGAAGCTTACAACAAGCAAAGAATCTCAACAAATTAGACGTACTGTTCAAGAATTTAAGGCAAACGGAAAATATCTGGGTGAATCTATGGATTATGAAGCATTGGAAAGAGGTTATGCTCTTCATAATGCAGGTATGCTTCCTGAACAGAAAGAACTTGTTGAAGAATTGTTCCAGAAAAAATTATTAAAAACTGTTATATCAACAGAAACCCTTTCTGCAGGTATAAATATGCCGGCTCGTTCTACAGTGATTACAGCTGTAAGAAAACCGACTGATACCCCTGATGGTGATGATCACAAGAGATATATTTCACCGAACGAATTCCATCAGATGGCTGGACGTGCAGGCAGAAGAGGTATTGATACGATAGGTTATTGCTATACAATGGCTCCTAACAAGTCTCAAGCAAAGAAATATAATGAACTAATTGCTTCACCATCAAACGATATTGATAGCCATTTCAAAATAGACTATTCATTTGTTGCGACAGCAGATGACGTTTTCAGAGATAAGAAACAAATAAAACCAATCTTCTTAAGGTCGCTACAAGCGTATGATGAAGACACTAATAAACTTCACGCTAACGCAAAGAAAATGGTAGAAGAATTTAAACAAAAAGAAGATGTTCTCAAACGTTATAAATATCTTGATTCTGATAACAATTTAACAAATAAAGGTGTTTTATTATCAAAAATAAACGGTTATGAACAAATCCCTGTTGTTGATAGTATAGCCAGTCAAGAACTTGCAGATTTGAATCCTGTTCAACTTGTTGGTTATGTTGCAGGGCTTGCAAATTTGGAAAACGTGCCGAAAACAGATTTCCCTCAAAAACCGAACGAGTTTGATTTTGAAGATGATGCTATTGTTGATTTAGTTGATAGTATGTCAGAGAAAATAGTTGATTATAATAAAAATATTTACTCAACTCAAGGTAATCGTGAATTAAAAGCTAACAATAATGCTATCAAACATGTTTATCAGTGGGCAGAATTAAATAGTAAATCTGATGATTCTACTGCAAACTGGAAAGAGTTATATTCAGGTGATTTAAAGAAAAGTATTCGTGATGAAGGTACATTGTTCCGAGAAATTATGATGACATCTGATTTACTCAAACAGATGGATGAAATGGCACAGGTTGGAGCGGAAATTTCTGAAAAACAACGTGATAAACACTATTATCAAAACTTGTCTGATACAATCAGAGAATCACTTGATTTGATTAATAGAGCTCCGGCAGTTGATGATGAAATCGAAGAATAAAATAAATTGAATAAAACGTAATAAATTAGGCTATTATAGGAAAGAATCAGATATTATATCTGGTTCTTTCTGTATTTGCTTAATGGTATATTGATAGTATTATAAAATGTGTGATAGCTGAAAATAGAGGATTTTTATGAAAAATTATTCTTTGACTAAGAAAAGTGATATTGTAGAAATATCTAATGATTCAAATGTGATTATAAAAGCTTCAAAAAATGGCGGTACTGATGTTTTAAAATTTACCGATAATAATATAACAAAAGATAACTATTCTGATTATCTTAAATTTAGTCATTTAGATGCTTCAAAAGATTTGTTGATTACATACAAAGTTGATGAAGCATCTAAATGACTAAAT
>JAMPEO010000171.1 GCA_023665105.1 Candidatus Gastranaerophilales bacterium
TAAAAAACTTATTAAAGTTATGGATACATCTTTCAGAGATGGTTTCCAATCAATCTACGGAGCAAAAGTTTTAGTAGAAGATTTCTTACCTGCTCTTAAATCAGCAGTAGATGCTGGTCTTAACCACTTTGAAACAGCAGGTGGGGCAAGATTCCAAGCACCTATCTTCTTCTGTAATGAAAATGCTTTTGACACAATGGATAAAATCAGAGAAGCAGTTGGACCTGATGTAAAATTACAATCTTTAGCACGTGGTGTTAACGTTGTAGGTCTTAACTCTCAACCTCGTGATATTATTGATTTACACGCAAAAATGTTTGCAAAACACGGCGTTAACGTTGTTAGAAACTTTGACGCTCTTAACGACGTTAATAACTTAATCGATTCTGCAAACAGTATCAAAAAATATGGTATGAACCACGAAGTTACTATTACACTTATGGAACTTCCTTATGGTTGTGAAGGTGCTCACGATGTAGCATTCTATGAAAGAGTTTTAAGAAACATCTTAGATTCAGGTTTACCATTTGATAGCTTAGCATTCAAAGATGCTTCAGGTACTTCTAACCCTCGTAAGGTTTACGAAACAGTAAAAATGGCTCGTGAATTGTTAGGTGCAGATGCACATATCAGATTCCACTCTCACGAAACTGCAGGTACAGGTTTAGCTGCATACTTAGCTGCTCTTGATGGTGGTGCTGATGGTATCGACTTAGCTATGAAACCTGTTTCAGGTGGTACTGGTCAACCTGATATTATTTCTATGTGGCACGCACTTAAAGGTACTGAATATGATTTAGGTTTAGATATTAAGAAAATTATGGAAACAGAAGAAATCTTCAAAGAATGTATGAAAGATTACTTCATGTCACCAATTTCATTAGCAGTTAACCCTATCCTTATCCAAGCTCCGCTTCCTGGTGGTGCTACTGCGACAACTGTTAACCAGTTGAAAGATATGGGTATGCTTGATAAGTTCCCTAAACTTATCGCTAATATGAAAGAAGTTGTAGAAAGAGGCGGTTTTGCTACATCAGTAACACCAGTTTCTCAATTCTATGCTCAACAATCATTCTTGAACGCAATAACAGAAGAGCCATGGCAACAAGCTAACCCTGGTTATGCAAAAATGTTGTTAGGCTACTTCGGTAAAACTCCTTGCGAACCAGATCCAGAATTGGTTAAATGGGCTCAAGAAAAGATGAACATGGAACCTACAACTGAAAAAGTTGTTGATATCAATGAAAAAGACCCAGATAAAGGTATTGAAGCTGCTAAGAAAAGACTTGAAGAAGCTGGACTTCCTACAACTGATGAAAATATCTTCATCTCTGCCGCTTGTAAAGATGGTAACGTAGATAAAGGTATCGAATTCTTACTAGGTAAAGGTCAAGTTTCTGTTAATAAAACTGCCTGCGAACAAGCTGTTTGCAATGAAGCATCAGCAACTGGTGAATATACAGTTAAAGTTAACGGTAAAAACTACGCAGTTAAACTTGATGGCGACAAAAAAGCTGTTGTTAACGGTAAAGAATATGATATCGCTGTTAAAGCTGGTATCGAATCTAAAGCTTCATCAGGCTCAAGCGATGGAGAAGAAGTTAAAGCTGCTTTACCTGGTAACGTACTAAGAGTTGAAGTTGCTGAAGGCGATAGCGTTGAAGAAGGCGATGTACTATTAGTAGTTGAAGCTATGAAGATGGAAACAGAAGTTAAATCTCCTAAAGCAGGTACTATTCAATCAATAGAAGTAGCTCAAGGCGATAAAATCGTTACCGGTCAAACAATGGTAGTTATTGGTTAATATAGGGGGAATTAAATTATGATGAATATTCAAGACGGTTTAATGTCCCTATGGAACTCAACAGGTATTATGAACTTCGTTCAGTCACCGGATTCGTCTTTGGAAGGATTTGAACAAATCCTTCACATGCACGGTCAATGGATAATGATTATTATCTGTTTGTTCCTACTATGGCTAGGTATAAAAAAACAATTTGAACCTCTTCTTTTGGTTCCAATCGCATTCGGCGGTTTGTTATCAAACATTCCAATGCCTCCGGGAGAAGCGATTGCAGGACCAACAGGGTTCTTAGGTATTATATTTGAAGCAGGTATCCACAAAGGTTTATTCCCATTGATTATCTTCATGGGTGTAGGTGCAATGACTGACTTTGGTCCATTAATTGCTAACCCTAAAACAGCACTTTTAGGTGGTGCAGCTCAGTTTGGTATCTTTGGTGCGTTACTTATGGCATATTGCTTATTTGGGTTCTCAATGCCGGAAGCTGCATCTATCGGTATTATCGGTGGTGCTGACGGTCCTACTTCAATCTACGTTACAACTAAGTTAGCTGAAAACTTGTTAGGACCTATCGCCGTTGCTGCTTATTCTTATATGGCATTGGTTCCTGTTATTCAACCTCCTATTATGAAGTTGTTAACTACTGAAGCTCAAAGAAAAATCCAAATGACACAGTTGAGAGAAGTTTCTAAGAGAGAAAAAATCGTATTTCCTCTAGTTATCTTACTTCTTTGTGTAATCTTGTTACCAAGTGCTTGTCCGCTACTAGGTGCATTGTGTTTTGGTAACTTATGTAAAGAATGCGGTGTTGTTGATAGACTTTCAGACACTATGCAAAACGCTCTGATCAACATTGTAACAATATTCTTAGGCTTATCTGTGGGTTCTAAGTTGTCAGCAGACCAGTTCTTAACTGTACAAACATTGTTCATCTTGTTGCTCGGTATTATTGCATTCTCATTAGCAACTGCAGCAGGTGTAATAATGGCACATATTATGAACTTATTCAGCAAGACAAAAATTAACCCACTTATCGGTTCTGCGGGCGTATCTGCAGTACCAATGGCAGCACGTGTTGCTAACAAAGTTGGTTTAGAGGCTAACCCTCAAAACTTCTTGTTGATGCACGCAATGGGACCAAATGTTGCTGGTGTAATTGGCTCAGCCGTTGCAGCAGGCGTGTTATTGTCACTTTGTCACTAATTAGAATATATTAAAGGCTTTATAGCCTGAATAACGACAAGTTTTGCCAAGTATATTTTCGATTCGTAAGAGTTGGTTATACTTGGCAATTCTTTCGCCTCTGCATAATGAACCTGTTTTGATTTGCGAACATCCAAAGCCAACAGCAAAATCTGCTATATAATTATCCTCTGTTTCACCTGAACGATGTGACATAACAGTTTTATAACCATAACTATTAGCTATTTTTATAGTTTCTATAGTTTCGGATAATGTTCCTATCTGGTTAGGTTTTATTAGTACTGCATTAGCAATATTATTATCAATACCAAGCATCAATCTTTTTGGATTAGTAACAAACAAATCATCTCCGACTAGCTGACATTTATCACCAAGTTTATATGTCATATATTTCCAACCTTCGATATCGTCATCTGCAAGTCCGTCTTCTATTGAAACAATCGGATAATCGTTTACTAAACAACATAAATAATCCACCATTTCTTCAGATGTTAAATTTTTAGTCTCACGATTGACTTTTATATTATAAAAATTATTTTTATAAAACTCAGATGCTGCAACATCGATACATAAACGAACAGAACCTATTAGTCCAAGATTTTCTATAGCTGTAATAATAAAGTCAAAGGCTTCTTCTGATGATTGTAGTTTAGGAGCAAACCCTCCTTCATCTCCAACTGCAGTTGAATAACCTTTATTATGTAATAAAGATTTTAATTCATAAAATATATCAACACCTATTTCTAACGCATCAGAAAATGAGATTGCTCCGATAGGTGCAACCATAAACTCTTGAATTGATAGCCCATTATCAGAATGAGCACCACCATTAAGGATATTCATCATTGGCACAGGCAATGTGTCGGCATAAATACCTCCTAAATATTGAAATAAAGGAATACCTAAAGATTTAGCTGCCGCTTTTGCACATGCTATTGAAACAGATAAAATTGCATTTGCACCCAATTTTGATTTATTTTCGGTTCCATCTAAATTCTTTAAGATAAAATCAATATTTGCTTGATTATATATATCTTCACCGGAAAGATGCTCTGAAATAGTCGTATTAACATTTTTTATAGCTTTATAAACACTTTTCCCATCATAACTATCTTGATTGTCACGTAGTTCAATAGCTTCAAATTGTCCCGTTGATTTTCCTGATGGAACAGATGCACTGGCAGATATACCATAATCAAGGTATACTGTTGTTTCTATAGTTGGTACACCTCTTGAATCAAGTATTTGCTGTGCTTTAATATCTAAAATTTTATCCATAAATATTCCTCCTAAACTATGATGTAACCAGTCGATAAAAATTTTCATTAGCCATAAGAATAAATAAT
>JAMPEO010000172.1 GCA_023665105.1 Candidatus Gastranaerophilales bacterium
ATATTTTTGGCATTTGATGTATCTTGCATTGCTTGGTTGAATGCTTCATTTAATTTTCGTGAGAATTGTTGGAAGTCTCCTGATATAGCACTGCTTACTGCAGAATTTATTTGCTGTTGATAGTTACTTATGCTTGTAATATTATCATTATTTGATTTTGCGATACCATTTTGTATACCAAAATCAGTTGATAATCCGTCTAATTCTTGTGCTACTTGTTCAAGTTGTGCTTTATTTGGGTCATCTGATGCTGCCGCCTGTGCTGCAGATCTTGCTGCTTGTGCTGCGGTTTTTGCTTCTGTTGAATTTGTGGTGTTTGTTGTTTGATGTGTTGTTTGATCGGTTTGTTCTTTTGTGAAATCTTGTGTTGCTTTTGTGGACGCTTGATTTATATTAGTTATTTCGGCATTTAATTGGCTATCAGCGGTTGTTTTTATACTTGTTATTTCTGCTTGACCGGCATCAACCATTGTAGTATTTTCTAATACTTTAGCTGTTGTTTGTGTAGTTTGTTCTGCTGCAGCCGTAGCAAGTTGTGTATTTACTTCTCCAATCTGTCCGTTGATACCTTCAAGTTGACTTTGTAGTTGTGCAATTTCAGGGTCGACAGCTTCACCTTCTCCTCCTTGTACCGGTGCAGGATTTTCTCCTCCGTTTTGTGCAGGTTGTACTTCAACTTGATTTCCTTCGCCATCTATTACCACTATCTGTGAAGAATCTCCTGAAGGTGCAGGCGTGTTTTCTTGAGGAGTTTCTTGTACTTGCCCGCCTTTTTCTAGTATTTTTGCTTCAATGCCTTTTTTCTCTTCACTTAGTGATGCTATTTGGGCTGTATAGTCTGCTATAACTTTTGCACTATCTGCGATAATTTGTTCAATTTCTTTTGCATTTGCTTCACTGGCTTGAACTATTTCGGACGATTTATTATTGATATCATTGACAGCATTATCACTAATGGATGTACCATTAGCTTTTGCCTCTTCGACAGCTTTTTTTGCTGCTTCAAATATGGAATTTATGTTTGCAGCAGATGTACGGGCATTATTGCTTTCAGGTCCTTTTTGACCTTTTAATCTTGATGCTTCCGCTTGTGCGGTTGCTAATGCTCCAGATGATGCTAAACTTGATGCTGCTCCAGCTACCATATTTTACTCTCTCTTGTACGGTTTGTTTAGTCACTTTTGTGCATGTGGGCACATGGGTGCTATACTCCATATATATAAAAACATTCTGCCAACCCTGATTTCATACCCCCTGAAAACCTTAACAAAACTTCATATAAGTTACAAAATTATTTTATATTCTTTGTGTTTTAGTAGTATTTGTACTAGTATATATAAATATAGGGATTAAGTTTTTTGTAAAAACTATTAGAGGAGAAAGGTATATTATATGAGATACGATTTTGGTGAAGTAATTACAGCAATGGTTACACCGTTTGATAATGGCGGAGGTGTTGATTACACAAAAGTTGAAGAACTTAGCGACTATTTATCAGAAAACGGCTCAGATTCAATAATAGTTACCGGTACAACAGGTGAATCTCCTACCCTTATTTATGATGAAGAATTAGAAATCCTTAATAGTGCAAAACGTGCTGTCAGAAATGGTAAAAAGGTTATTATGGGTACAGGTTCAAACTGTACAGAAACTGCTGTCATGATGTCGAAAAAAGCAGAAAAAGAGGGTGCTGATGGTATTCTTACAGTTGTTCCGTATTATAACAAACCTTCTCAAAAAGGTATGATTGCTCATTTTTCAGCAGTTGCAGAAGCTGTTAATATTCCTGTTATTCTTTATAATATCCCTTCAAGAACAGGTGTTTCAATGAGTGTTGAAACAGCTAGACAGCTTTGTGAAAAATACGAAAATATTGTTGCTATCAAACAAAGCTTTGGTGATATGGATACAATCACAGAGTTTAAATTGAACTTGCCAAAAGGTGTTGCGGTGTATAGCGGTGATGATAGCTTGACATTGCCAATGCTTTCTGTTGGTGCACATGGTGTTATCTCTGTTGCTTCTCATTTGTTCGGAAAAGAAATTAAATCAATGATTAGAAACTTTAAAACAGGTGATATTACAACAGCGATGAATATGCATTACAAATTGTATCCGATTATGAAAAAGTTGTTTATGGCTCCAAATCCTGTTCCTGTGAAAGCCGCTTTAGCAAGAAAAGGTTTGATAGAAGAATTTGTTAGAAGTCCATTAGTTACTCTTGATGCAGAAGAAAAACTTGAGTTGTTCTCTGTGTTAGACAAGATGGATGAACAAGAAGACAATTAAGCTAACCTTATAGTATGATTGTACTGATTAGACATTTTTGATTAAACATAAGAAAGAAATAATAATTTTTATATAAAGGAGTAGAAAGTAAATGAAAAACAGAATAATTATGTTTTGGGCGATTGTAGCGATTGTACTCGTTTCAATATCCGCACTTTTCAATAAACCTACGAAATTTGGTTTAGATTTGGTTGGAGGTTCAAGATTAGAACTTCAAGCACAAAAGACTGAAACGATTGCAAATATTACACCTGAAATGATGGATAGTTTGACATTTGCTATAAAGAAAAGGGTTAATGCTATTGGTGTAGCTGAAACTCACGTTTCAAAAGTCGGAACAGACAGACTTATTGTGGAAATCCCTAATGTTTCTGATTTAGACGAAGCAAAACAAATGATTGGTGATACAGCTGAACTTGAGTTCAAGAAAAATATTGCACCTGCAGGACAACCTGAAAAATGGGTATCAACAGGTTTGACAGGTAAAGACTTGTCATCTGCATCTATTGGTAGTTCTCAAACTGGTCAATGGGTTGTAGATTTGGTGTTCAATGGTGTTGGTACTAAGAAATTTGCAGATTTAACGCAACAACTTGTACATCAACAAATGGCAATCTTCTTTAATGGAGAATTGCAATCAGCTCCTGTTATACAAGAACCTATTTTGGAAGGTAGAGCACAAATTTCCGGCGGTGGCGAAAATGGCGGTTTTACACCTCAACAAGCTAAAAATATGGTTGATTTGTTGAATGCCGGTGCATTGCCAGTTCCTGCCAAAATTATTCAAGAAAACACAGTTGGACCTACTTTGGGTAGTGATAGTATCAAGAAATCTGAAACAGCAGGGATAATTGGTTTAAGTCTTGTTATGTTATTTATGCTTGCTTATTACAGATTACCGGGACTTGTTGCGAATATTGCATTATGCATATATGGTATTATCTTGTTTGCATTGTTTAAAACTATCGGTGTAACACTTACTTTAGCAGGTATTGCGGGCTTTATCTTGAGTGTGGGTATGGCTGTTGATGCGAATATTCTTATCTTTGAGAGAACAAAAGAAGAACTAAGAGCCGGAAGAACTTTGTACACTGCTATTACTGCAGGTTTTGACAGAGCGTTTACAAGTATCTTTGACTCTAATATGACAACAATTATTACTTGTGCAATCCTTTATTGGAAGGGTACTGACATTGTTAGAGGTTTTGCTCTTACACTTGCACTTGGTGTTATCGTATCAATGTTTACAGCTATTACAGTTACGAAGAACTTTATGTTATTGATTTTCGGGACAAAAACATTGACTAAACCTTGGTTATTCGGACTTAGACAGGATGAAATCGGAACCGCTTATCAAGCTACCGAATCTAAAAAAGAGAATGCTAAGTTCGGGGTATTAGATTAGTCTTAATAAAAATAAACGAAGAGGAAAATAGATTATGAAAATTAATATAGTAAAATACAGAGTATTATGTTTATGTTTATCAGCATTGATGTTGATACCTTGTTTGGGGGCGATGATTTATTCAGCTGTTGTTACTCCTGAACATACACCGGTGAAGGTTAGTATTGATTATACTGGCGGAACTATTTTGCAATATGGTACGAAAAGTACTGTATCGACTGATGAACTTGGCTCTTTACGTCAAAAATTAACCGACAACGGTATTAAGAACCCTGAAATCCAGATTATCAATGTTAATAATGATGACAAATCTGATATCAAATCTTTGATATCAATCAGAACTCAGTTTATAGAAAACGGTTCTGGTATTGATAAAGTTATTACAAATACTGTAAAATCTGAGTTTAAGGATGCTGCGTTAGACCAAATCTCATCTGTTGGTCCAACATTGGGTAAAGAATTGTTCAGCAATTCATTATTTGCGTTGGGCTTAGCGTTGTTGGGTATTATTGCATATTTAACTATAAGATTCCAGTTTGATTATGCACTCGCTGCTATTTTAGGTTTGGTTCACGACGTTATATTCGTTTGTGGAGCATTCTCTATTTTAGGTTTGGTATTTGGTGTTGAAGTTGATGCA
>JAMPEO010000173.1 GCA_023665105.1 Candidatus Gastranaerophilales bacterium
CCTGTTTGTTGAGCTACAGATGTTGTTAATACAGATGGTTTAAATGCACTTGATGCGTTACCTGATGAGCCGCCGCCACGTGTGAAGATGAAGTTACCCATACCATCTTCAGGGTTTACTACATAGTTTGTAGTGTATTTGTATATTGGTGAATAAACGATTGATTTTTCACCTGAGTATGTAACGCTATTTGCTATGGCACTATCTGCGAAAGCTATTGTTACTTTCTTTTCTGTAGTTGGAGCAATAATATTTACTCCTGCTACGTTTAGAGTTGCACCGTCTTTTACGTTATAGTTGTCTGCTGTAATTCTATCCATTGTTTCTTTTGTCAAGTCAGCGTCTACGTGGATATTTGTAGTGCCGTTTAGGTTCAATGTCGGAACGTGCATTGTGCCAATTTTGTTGTTTGCTAATAGCATATTACCGGAGTTTAGGTCTAGTGATACGCTGTTGTCTAGTAGTGTTTCTTTTGATAATACAAGGTTAGTGTTTGATAGCGAAACTTTTGCATTATTGATATTATCAGATAGTGCTATAGTAGATGTTTCGTCACCTGTAAGAGCCACGTTGTAGCCTTGTGTACCGTCGATTTTATTCGCTAATACTATTGTTCCGTTATTTTTAGCGTTAAGTGTTAATGTTTTGTCTTTGTTAGCCATATAGATTGCAGTAGTTCCTGTTGAATCTATGTTGTCTGAAATTTCTACAGTTGTGTTTGCTGCACTAATATTTACATCACCTGCAGTATAGATAGCACCGCCTTTGCCGCCGGAAATGTTATTTTTCAATGATGTATTTTTTAGGTTCACAACTGAGTTTTCGTTTTCGGATTTCACTACTGAACCGTTGGTAGTGCTGATTGAATTTGTAAGGTTTGTGCTGTTAACGTTTAGTGTTGTTTTGTTGTTTAGTTCAAACCCTGATTTCTTGTTGAAATCTATAGTTGATGCATTTTTGGTAACAGTTACTTCACCTGTATCAGGGTCGATTGTTTCCACTTGAGAAAGAACACCGTTGATATTAAGTGTGCCTTCTGCAGTTTCGCCTAAGTTTTCTGTCACTTTGTATACATCTGATGATGCGTCAAAGTTGAAGTTCTTTTCAGAGATGTTAGCTTGGTTCACAAGTTTAAGTGTGTCACCCATTACAGAGTCTTTCACTTTGTCGCCGTATTCAGAACGGTAGATGTCAACACCTATGCTGTCGTTGGTTGTGTCTGTTGTAGCCAAGCCCATTCTTCCGATGAATGTAACATCTTGAGCATAGTTATAATATATGTCTTTCCAGTTTGTATCTGCTTTTATTTCATCGTATGTATATTCTTTAGAAGTACCGACAATATATTCTTTGTTACCCATTTGTGATTTTACGTAATCGCTTAAAGCTAGTTGTAGTTTATCACTTGGAGTTTGAAGTATTTGTACTTTGAAAGATTTGTCTGTTATTTCGTCGAATGTACCTGATATGATATTAAGCTTGTCAAGGGTTACGATGCCGCTTGATTCTGCGGTTGTAACAAACTTGTCTGCTGTTTTGTTTGTCAAATCTAAGTCAATGATATATTTTGCATTAGCATTTGAAGTTAAAGATTCAAATGTGTATGTATGTGTGTTTCCGTCAGCGGTATCAAAGTTCACATCCTTGATACTTACGTTAGCGTTTTTGATATCATTGTACATTTTTACTGTACCGGTGCTATCTCCTACTCCTGTTATATTTACATTGTATCCTGATACGCCGTCAATATTATCATTGAATTGGATTACACCGTTGTTTGTTGCTGTGAGTGTAAGAGTTGCATCGCTAGAGCCTACGTAGATTGCGTTATATTCTTTTTCACCGCCGCCGATTTGGGTATAGTTTCCGCTGAATAATGAGCTTGCATTATTTGCTAAAACTTGGATATCTGATTCTGTGTAGATTGCACCGCCTTTAGCTTCGCCGGCTTGGATTTGTACAGAGTTGTTTATAAACGAACTGTTTTTTATTCCGATAACGAGTTGACCGTTGTTGTAGATAGCACCGCCGTAGGCTTTTGTTTCGTCGTTTGTAGAGTTTACAATAATAGTATTGTTGTTGAAGTTTGCTTGGATGCTTTGTATTATAGCTTCGCTGGTTGCGTCTTGATAGTTAGTGATGGCACCGCCGTAGGCTATGTATGCACCATCTTCACCTGTTGATGTCAAGGTGTTGTTTTCAAAATCACCAACAATATTTTCTATATACGCATAAGCTGTGTTTACAGAATAGTTACCAACTATACCGCTGTATAGAGAGTTTTCTGATGTTATCTGGTTATTTTTGAAACTGCTTGTAATATTGCCTATTGTAGCTATTGCGTTTGTGTTTGCGTAGTTACCTACGATACCGCCACCCATCACCGGAGCGAGGACAACGTTGTTGATAAAATCTCCTGTAATATTTTTTATGGAGCCTTGTGCAGAGTTTGAGGTTTTAACCCCAACAATACCTGCTCCATAAGCATTGTATGTATTCAAGATGCCAACTTTGTTATTCACAAAATTGCTGTTGATGTTTCCGATTTCATTATTTAAACCGCCATTGGATGATGTACCTATGATGCCGGCACCTGAATAGTTACTTTTTACTACATCAACGCTGTTGTTTATAAAGTTACCAGTGATATCTCCTATTTTAGTGCTGCCACCGGTACAAGAGTAGTTGCCGATGAACCCTGCACCGTATATAAATGAGTATGTTTTGTTTATTGTGTTGCCAATGAAGTCACCTGTTATATTACCGACTTCTGCGTAATTGTCAGTTTTTGCAGTGGCTGCTACTCTGATAAGCCCTGTTCCGATAGGGTTGCCGTATGAACTTCCTGATGTGGAAACGTTATCAATAAAATTAGCGTTAATATCACCGACAATAGATCTACTTCCACCTGTACTACTTGTTGCTGCAACATAAAGAACATTTTCTTTTACAGCATTGCTAATAAAGTCACCTGTGATATTGCCTAGTGTAGTGAGACCGTGGGATGTGCTAGCAGAAATTATTATTTTATATGTATTGCTAATAAAGTCACCTGTGATATTGCCAATAGATGCACCAATAGCATTTGTATAGGATGTGCCGACAGCAATCATCTTTTCTAAACGGCTGTCTGTTCCGGCTTTGTTGTTGATGAAATTACCTGTTATATCCCCCATCACGGAGTGGTATCCGCCGCAGCCGATAAGAGAAGCATCGCCATAACTATATCCTAAATTCGTAACTGAGTTGTTGATGAAATCACCGGTTATGTTACCCATTTCAGCATAAGCAGTTTGACCGCTTGATTTTATACCTGACTTGTTCCCAATCAAACCACCGCCAAGTATACCAACAGATTGGTCTGATTCTGTGAGGGTGTTGTTTATGAAGTCGCCTGTTATATTGCCCATTTTGGCTGTAGCGTTAAATGCATAGTTGCCTACAAAACCGCTGCCTTCTATGAAACTGGATTTTTTAATGACTAATTTGTTGTTGATGAAGTTGCCTGTGACGTTACCAACCTCAGCAGTTGTTCCATTGAATGCATAGTTACCTATAAGGCTGCCGCCATAGAAATACATAGTAGTGTTTGCTGAGGAAGAATCTAGTGTAACATTGTTTTTGACAAAGTTACCTGTGATGTCACCTATTTTGTTTGTATTAAAAATCAATCCAACGTATTGGCTTTCTGCTATATACTTAGCACTACTATCTTTTGTATTGGTGCCTTTTATTGTGTTGCCAATGAAATCTGCTGTTAATTTTTCAATAACACCTTCGTTGCGAAGAATGGTTGCAGTTACATCTACGTATTTATATTCTGCTGTTGTTGATTTCAATGAGTATGAGACTGAATTGTTTTCAAAAACAGCGTTATCTATAGTAATGTTACCCGTATTAATCATAATCGGATCTAGGGTATGAATATAATGATTTGTATTTGTACCCGCCGGGTCAATAAGCGTTTCTGCCGTAACCGACTGGTTTTTGATTTCTTGTTGATAAGTTTTTGTAGTTGAATCGTCATATCTAACAGTCATAGGCACAGTTGTATCCATAAACTTTACGTTTATGGTTTCGCTTTTGCTGCCTGTGCCGTATTCGGTTTTCTTGACGTCGAGTTGGTGATATTGCGGCGTCAGTTCGTTTGTATCCTTGTTGTATTTATACCGTGTTATCGTTTTGGTGCCGTCCGAAGATGTGACTTCTGTTGCAGAATAACCACTGTCTTCTCCTAATGTCGGGATGCCGATGTCAGCATACGAAGCTGTCCCGAAAACAATAGTCATTAAAACCAATAAATACGCATAAATTTTTTTCATTTTATCTA
>JAMPEO010000174.1 GCA_023665105.1 Candidatus Gastranaerophilales bacterium
TGTTTTTTAGCTTATTTAAGTTTTCTTGAACGAACTTGTTGTTCCACATATTTGTATTCATTGCAGGTGCCAATATTATTGGTTTATTGAATGCACATGTGATAGAGGTTAGTAAATTATCACAAATGCCGTTTGCAATTTTTGATATAGTATTTGCTGTAGCAGGTGCTATAACTAAGATATCTCCCTCGTCACATAATGAGATATGTTCAGGTTTATATTCTTTGATATCAAAGTTGTCAGTGTAAACTTCGTTTTGAGAAAGGGTTGCTAATGTTAGCTCTGTTACAAAATTCATAGCGTTTGGAGTTGCAATGATTTTTACATTCGCTCCTGAACGTTTATACATACGTATAAGTTCGCAGATTTTGTAAGCTGCGATACCGCCTGTTATACCTATTAAAATTGTTTTTTGTGATAGTGTCATAGCTTTTAGTCAAGAATTTTTTCTATTTCTGAAACAGCTCTTTCTACTTCATCGTTTACTACTATGTAGTCAAACTGTTTTGAGTTTTCTTTTTCAAACTCAACAAAATCGAGCCTTTTTTGGATTGCCTCTTCTGATTCAGTGTGTCGTCCTCTCAATCTTGCTTCAAGTTCTTCATAAGACGGAGGATTTATGAATATAAGGATTGTTTCAGGCATTTTTTTCTTTATTTGTAAAGCACCTTGTGTATCAATTTCCAGTAGAACGTGTTCACCGTTTTCTATGGCTTTCAGCACAAAAGATTTTTTTGTGCCGTAGCAGTTACCGGAGAACTCTGCCCATTCAAGAAATTCATCATTTTCTACTGCGTTCATGAACTCTTCACGAGATGTATAAAAATAGTTTACACCATCAACTTCTCCGGGTCTTGGAGAACGAGTTGTATATGATATGGACAGTTTTATATCAGAACGTTTTGATAGCAAAGATTTAATAATTGTACCTTTTCCTACGCCTGATGAACCTGCTATTACAAATAATTTTTTAGAATTTTCTTTCATTTTATTGAATTTTACTGGAAAAAAGATGTAGTTTCAAGTGGGAGATATTTGTGTAATTCTAAAACAAGTGTTTGTGTTATTATTTATGTATGGAAAGAATAGAGTTATTATTACCGGCAGGTAACAAAGAAAAATTAGAATATGCGGTTAGATACGGTGCAGATGCAGTTTATCTTGGTGTGGTAGATTTCAGTCTTAGAGCAATGCGTAAGGGTGAACTTATCACGATGGAAAACTTGAAAGAGTCAATAGATTTGGCTCATCAGCTTGGTAAAAAGGCGTATCTTACCTTGAATATATTTGCGTTTAACAAAGATATCCATGCAATGGAAGAATGTATGGAGAAAATATCCGAGTCCAATCCTGATGCATTGATTATTAGTGATGTCGGGGTTATGAGATTGGCTCGTAAATATATGCCTGAAACTCCGTTGCATATTAGTACACAGGCAAATTCTTTGAATTATGAAGCTGTCAAGTTCTGGCAAGATTATGGTGCAAGCCGTGTAATTCTTGGCAGAGAAGTTAATATCAACGATATGGCAGAGATGAAACGTTTGGTTCCTGATATGGAATTAGAAGTATTTGTTCATGGTGCACAATGTGTTTCATTCTCCGGCAGATGCTTGATAAGTGATTATATGACTAATGGTGAAAGAAAAGCTAATCAGGGTAATTGTTGTCAGCCTTGCAGATGGAGTTATAAACTTGTTGAAGAAACTCGTCCGGGTCAGTATTACGAAATTGAACAAAACGAACGTGGAACTCATATTATGAGCACTAAGGATTTGTGCTTGGTTCATCATTTAAACAAACTTATTGATGCGGGTGTTGATTCCTTGAAGATTGAGGGCAGGACTAAAAGCTTGTATTATGTTTCAGCGGTTGCAAAGACTTATAGAGAAGCGTTGGATGCTGTTTATGCTGATAGGAATGCTGATATGACACCTTATTTCAATGAGTTGTTAAAGGTTGGTAATAGAGGTTATACGACAGGATTTTATCTTGGTGATGGTGAGTATCCTGCGGACGGTTATAGTTATGATATTTCTAAGGGATTGGCAGGTGCTGATTTCTTGTGTGAAGTTCATGATAGAAATGAAGACGGTTATTATAGGATTAAGACAAAGAATAAGTTCTTTATTAACGAAGATGTTGAGATTATTTCACCAAGTGAAAAATTCACTACTCAGGCATTAGAGATGAAGAAGTCTGACGGTGAGGTTATAGATTGTGCAAATACAAATGATGATTTGTGGATTAAGTTTGCACATCCTATAAAAGATTATAAATACGCTATTGTTAGAACTGTGGGGATTAAGTAGTGCGAATTAAGCCGGATTATAACTTGAAAAGTATTTATGATATTGATTTAGAAGAACTTAAATCAAAAGGCATAAGGGTTATAATGTTTGATTTGGACAGCACTCTGATGATTTCTAAGTCCGGAAAGTTCTTAGAAAAGACAGAACAATGGCTTGAACGAGTGAAACGAGATTTTGATATTGCAATTATTTCAAATAATTATAGCGAAGAGTATCTTGATAAGGCACGTGAGGCGTGTGATTTTAGAGTGATTGGTGCGGCGAGAAAACCTGACCCTGCGGTTATGCAGTCATATCTAGCTGAGGTTGGAGCTAATCCTTGTGAAGCCTGTATGGTTGGTGACAGACCGTTGACAGATATCTTGGGCGGTGTTCGTTTAGGTTGTACTACTATTCTGGTAGATTCTATCAATGCTGATAATGAGGGGCTGCCAACGAGATTTGTTCGCTGGTTGGAACGCTTGACTATTAAAAAATAAATTTGAGATAGAACCGTACTGTCACTCTGAATTTGCGGTTTTTCGGTAGAGTGAGCTATGAAGTCACGAAACTCAAAGTAGTACGGAGTAAAGCAAACAATAGTTTGCAATGCAAACAATGTGGACGAATGTGGAGAGAAGAGCAATAATCTAAGAAGATTTCAGAGGTTATATTAAAACGTACTGAAACAGATGCTGAAACAAGTTCAGCATGACAATAAAATTTAGTGTCACCCTGAATTTATGTCAGGGTCTATATCCGAGCGAATATAGAATAGATGTTGAAATGAGTTTCGTATATCACTAAAAACAATAAACAATAAAAACGACACCTATAATGTAACAAATATGTGTGTTTGCCTTGTGTTTTAAGGTGTAAAAACATATAATATGTTTATGTATTATTAATCTTAAGGTGTAAGTATGGCTAATGGAATTAAAACAATAGATTTGACAAATCTTGGAACAAATTCTTATTTTATTAAAGATGGCAAATCTGATTATGTATTTGAAGGTGCAACCGAACTAAATAATGATTTTACATTAAAGTTAGAGGATTTTCCAATGTTACAATATTCACGTAAGGTTGGAGATGATTTAAAATTTGATTGTTCATATTTAGTTGAAGAATTTGATAATAAACGTGCAAACTTATCACCTTCTACTATTGTCTATGAAACAGAAAATGGTTACACAACAGAAAAACCAACATCTGGCGAATACATTATTGTTGATAGAGAAGATTATGATTTTTATTATGATTATAAAACCGGCGAACTAACAACAGACAGTTCTTATATGGTATTTGACGATTTCACTGTAACAATAAAAGACTACTTCAAAACAGATTATGTAAATAATGATAAAATAATTCTTCAGTATGAAGATGATTTTGACTCAGTAAATTCATCAATTATGTCTATATTTGAAGGAATAACAATTTCAGGAAATGGTGTTGTTATTGGGTCTGATTTAAATGATGACATCTATACAGACAAAATAAATGGTGACAAAATTGTTAGCAATGACACTATTTACACAGGAAAAGGAGATGACTGGGTAAATGCCGGGCTAGGCAATGATACAATTTATCTTGATAAAGGGAACAAAACTATAACTTTTGATATAAATGATGGAAATAATACTATCTATTTGAATGGTGCAGAGTCTTTAATATTATATTTTGAATCTGCACTAACCAATGGAATGGGATATGACAAATTTAATGAATTGTTTAATGAAATGTATGATGAGGATAGTGGAGATTATGATTATAGCAGCTGCCCAAAATCAAATTTAGGGCTCTTATCTTATCAAAAATCAGGTGATGATTTGATTATTGTTAGTCCTGTTTCTGATGGTAAAAATGATACCGTTACAATTAAAGATTATTATTCTACGGAAAATACAACTATTATTTATATTTACTGTCCTGAGTTTGGAATTCGTGGAGAAGAAGATCTTTATATTGGCGAAAAACTGGATGAAATTTTAGAGTCGCGTGGTGGTGTTGATGTTATTGGC
>JAMPEO010000175.1 GCA_023665105.1 Candidatus Gastranaerophilales bacterium
TAAAATTCATCATTAATTTAACAGAATAGCCATTGTGTTAAGTTCAATAAATTAGCCTTAAAGTTAGGCAGGTCAATATATTTAAGGAAAATTAAATTAAAAATAATATCATCAAATTAACATAACGGTTTTAAAAGTTAAGTTCAATTTAACAAAACAGTAGAATTTGAGGTAATCATGGAATTTGTACAACCGATAAGAAGTAAAGAAAAAATTGAAGAAATAAAAACAGTTTTAAAAGAAAATGGCTCAAGGGATTTACTTTTGTTTTCAATGGGTATCAACACAGGTTTAAGAATATCTGATTTACTTAAATTAAGGGTAATTGATGTTAAAGGAAAATCCCATGTTGAAATAAAAGAACAGAAAACAGGCAAGGTAAAAAGGTTTCCAATCTTAGGCAATCTTCAATCAATGCTAGAAGAATATACACGCAACAAGAATTTATCAGAATATCTATTTAAAAGTAGAAACGGTGAGAATAAACCCATAACAAGAGTTCAAGCATACATGATAATAAACAATGCTTGCAAGTTTTGTGGAATACAGGATAACATAGGCACGCACACATTGCGCAAGACCTTTGGTTATCATCATTACCAGACTTTCCATGATGTTGCTATACTACAATACTTATTAAATCATTCAAGCCCTAGCATAACCCTTAGATACATTGGAATAGCACAAGATAATGTAGAACAGACATTACAACAGTTTGAATTGTAGAAAAAGGAAGTAAACCATGAATAAAAATATTAAAACGGTAAACGGCATTGTATATGCACTATTTCAAACCGATGTATGGAAAACAAAATCAAGTTATGTATGCTTTGGAATTTACAACAGTTTTGAACTTGCCAATGCTGAAGCTAAAAAGAATAATCTTTATACTGCGGATTCAAAGGTTGTTATAACTCCAATCAAGTTAAATCAGTATGCAGAAGTTATTTAATTAAAGAAAGAAGGAAAAAATGATAACATATAATACAGTTAAAGAAATATACGGCAGGAATTACGGCTCAATGCAACTGTTCAAGCGTGATTATTTTAATCAGCTTGTATATACGGAAGGGGTTTTAGACTTTCAAAAAACATTAAATGCCTATTGGCTTGTTGATAATGTAATTTCATATATTCCAAAGGTATTAAAAACTTTCAAAGAAACAGAGGATACCTTTTATGTTATTGAAATTGCCTTAAAACAAGATAAATCGGGGTATATGGAAATTTACCATGAAGGATATTTAGGCGATAACTATCATGAACATATTTCGGTTGCTTATCAGAGAATACCTTTTATTGACTTGCCGACCATTGTTGATAAAGAAATTACCACATACAAATTTTATCTATCCTTGCATAATTATAGCCCCATACAATTTATGTTATTGTTGCCTAGTGAATAATTAGTATTTAATGAAATCTACCAAAGCGCAACAATTGCGCTTTGGTGATTATAAAAATTTCATAACAGGTGTATGTTTAAAATAAGTATAGTTTATAATCCTTTAATAGTGATGATTTTCACCACATCACTATTTTTTTAAAAAAATATCCGCCCCAATCTTTCTGAATGCACCATTTTTATAATTAAAAATCTACTTTTCTTCCACTTGTAGCCTGTTTCTTGACGGTTGTTATCTGTTTTATTATTTTTGCTTGCTGTTTTGGTTCTTGCGGTTGCTCTTGTGATTGTTGTACTTTTTGTTGCTGTTCTTTCTGTAGTGCGCATTGACTTAATCTAATAATATCATCAAGGTTAAGCACCTTATAATTAGCTTTATTTCTCACAAATTCAACACTTGCAGATGTTAAACCACTTGAAGCCACCATGATAACTTCATCAGCACCCCAATCATCTTTAATTCCCCACAAAGCTCTTACAGGTTCGGGGGATAAGGGGTATTGATGATGTTTACATTGCACGATTGCACAATAACCATCTTTCTTTAGGATTATATCAACACCGCCATCGCCAGAGCCTTTTGTTACGGTTGCTTTAAATCCATTCAATCTAAAAACTCTTGCTACTTCATGTTCAAATTGCCACCCGTCTAAAGTCCACCACCATGCCTGTTCTCGCCAGTTTAATGAATTTAATCGGGTATCAGCATAAGAAAACTTTTTGTGCCACCATATACAAAAATAAATTATTTCTGCAAGTGCTGTAATACCTGCAATTTCTGGCGATACCTCTGCAATTCCTACAACAACACAAAACCCAAAGAATGCTACAAGTAAGGATTTAAAAAGGTCACCCCAAAGGTTGTACCTATAAACTTCTTTTAGAAATCTGAATAAAACAGTTAAAATGGTTACTGTTAAAGTAACAAGTATTGCCACTAATTCATAAAAACTTCTGTAATCACCACGTCTAGCCATTATAAATCTAACTTTCTACCAGTTTTGGAATTGGCATACATATTTGAAATGGTATCTGTATTAATTGTAATTTCTTTTTCCATAAGTCTTTTAAAATATTCAATCTTTTCTTTTGTAGAAAGAGAACTATCGTTAGACATTGCCAATCCATCTGCTAATAATTTTTCAACTTTTACAGCACAATTTATATCTGTAATTTTTTTATGAATTATAGCTTTGGCTTCACTGTGTTTGGTCTCATCATGAATGCAAGCAAATAAGAAATTCTCTAGAGCTTTTGCAATCTTTCCTTTGTTTAAATACACTTCTGCTTTAAGTAAATATAGTTCAGGCTCTGGAAGTTCGGATAATTCTTTTTTATAAGTTTCAAGCATTTCATCGTCTTTATTTTCTATCAATGCTTCAACTTTCATTATGAGGGATTCTTTATCTAATAATTGATTCAACTCCAATATTTCAGGAAGGATTTTTGTTTTTTCTGAATAATCAGCAAGAGCCTCTTGAAATTTTTCGACTTTTTGGCAAATATCGTTTTTGCCAATACTTGCTTCATTATTTTCCAAATCGAGCTTCAAACCATTAAGCAATTCTACAAGGTTTTTAGTAGCTTCCAGCTTTCTCTTATTGGCTTCTGATTCTTTCTTAGCAGCTTCCAACTTTCTCTTGGCAACTTCTAACTTTTTAATATTTTCTATCAGTTCATTAACTATATTTTTTAGTTCCTCGTTATCGGTAAGCTTCAAAACTTTTTCACAATCCGCAATAGCTTCCTCATACCGTTCAAGTTCTCTGTAACATCCACCTCTATCGTAATATATTCTTTCGTAATCAGGATTTAGTTCAATAGCTTTTGTATAATCTGCAATAGCTTCTTTATAGTGTTCAAGTTCTTTGTAACAATCCCCCCTGTAACCATATGCATAACTCTGGTAAGGATATAATTCTATACTTTTTGTATAATCAACAATAGCTTCTTCATACTGTTCGAGTTTTTCGTAACAGAGTGCTCTGTTATAGTAACACACATAATGTTCAGGAACTAATCCTATAGCTTTTGTAAATTTTTTTATTGCTCTTTCATATTCACCCTCATAAAAAAGTTCTTCCCCTTTGTTATAATACTCTTTTGCTGTTACCATTTAATTACCCCTCATTTTTTCAAAAACCAAAGTTTCTACCTGTTTGGACTCTAAAGTACCTACTTCTTTTATAGTTTCAGCACCATTTTCAAAGTAGGTTATTTCTGTATTATTTTTATTCAACACAACCAATGCACCTAATTTATACCTGTATTTTCCATCAGGCTTAGTAAACTCTTTTAGCTTTACAAGGTCGCCATCCGTATTTGTGTTCCAATACCCTTTAAACTCTATAACCATAAGATTTATATCAGTATTCCTTTTATGAATTATTAAGTCAGGTGATACAATTTCATTCTTATCATTTCTTTTAGGCTGTCCAAAGTCTTTATTGTATTCGCAATCAAGGTTTAAATCATTGTAATACTTATCTATGTCGTGCCACATTAAATCTTGTATATACATTCCGATACGAAATACACAAGAGCGTTCTACACCTTTCTTTGATAAAAATTCTTGTGCTTCACTATCGTAAAATCTTTTCAATGCTTCTTCAAGAATACTTTTTAATTTTTCATTCGTATATACTGCTGTCATTCTTGAATTACCTCATTATCCCTTAAAAATCAATGTTTCTACCGCCTCTAATTAGTTTAAGGTCAGGTTGTTCACTATCAGGAATATTCAGCCTGTCATTTTTAGAAGTTGCAGCGACTGCTCTTGTATTAGCCCATTTCCTGATTTCTTCAATCTGTTCAGCCTGTGTAACTGATAACGGTACAGTATTTTCAATAGCTCTAAATAAATCATCTTTGCGGAGCTTTCTATCTTCCGCAAAGG
>JAMPEO010000176.1 GCA_023665105.1 Candidatus Gastranaerophilales bacterium
GAATACGCAAAGCAACTTAATTTTAGAGCAGATATAATACATTCTAATGATTGGCATACTGCAATGATACCTTTATATATAAAAGCTAACTACAAGTTCGATGAGTTTTGGTCTAAAACTAAAAATGTGTTTGAAATTCATAACCTTGCTTATCAAGGAGTTTGGTTTGAAGATGTTGTTGATTTTGCAAATATGAGAAAAGATATCGTCTTTAATGAATGGGGATGTGAACATTACGGCAAAGTTAACTGGATGAAAGGTGCGATAAATTATTCAGATAAAGTTATTGCTGTTTCTCCTAGATATGCGGAAGAAATTCTTACGGATGAATTTGGTGAAGGAATGGATTATACCTTACGAGGATGTACTAATAAACTTGTAGGTATATTAAACGGTATTGATTATAGTGTTTTCAATCCTAAAACTGATAAAAACCTAATCAAAAACTTTGATATTAAATCAATAAAAAATAAGGAAGAAAATAAAAAACAAATCTGTGAATATTTTGGTTTAAACTATAATCCTGACAGACCTTTGATTGCATTGATATCAAGGCTTGTTCCACAGAAAGGAATAGATTTAATAAGACAAGTCGAAAATGAATTGAAATATCTTGATGCTGATTTTGTCTTTTTAGGTTCTGGTGATAGTGCCTACGAAAATTTGTTGATTTGGTTATCAAATAATACACCAAATATTCGTGCATATATTGGTTATAAAGCTGATTTGGCAAATCAAATTTATGCAGGAAGTGACTTTTTCTTGATGCCGTCAAAATTCGAACCTTGCGGTTTAAGTCAGTTGATAGCGATGAGATATGGCTCTTTGCCAATAGTTAGAGCTACCGGTGGTTTGGATAATACTGTAATTGGTTATCCTCTTGAAAATTCAACCGGATTCAAGTTCTGGGGATATGACGGTTGGCAAATGAAAGAAGCAATAGATTGTGCAATTCGTGTATATCGTGATAAATACACATTAAATGCAATGCGTAAGTCAGCAATGGAATCAGATTTTAGTTGGAAAAAGAGTTCAAAACAGTATTTAGACCTTTATAAGAGCTTAATTAGCTAAGCTTATAAAATATTTTTCCCGTCTTTATACATATTATTTCTGGATTCTTTAATTGCAGTTATAGTTGTTCTGTAATCGTTTTTTGTAAGAAAACCGACATTTTCATACAGTTTTAAAATAGCTTTTTCGATATTTAAAGCATTCATATCTACCATATCATTTGCCATATCAATGCTTGATAAAGCTAATCTTGTCATATCTCTAAAACCACTGGATGCCAACTTCATTGCTAAAGAATTTGTTTCTGCTGTTTTGTATAATGCTTGTGCAATAACCATAGGCATGTGAGAAATTAACGCAACTGCTTCATCGTGCTCTTTGGGAGTTGTATAAACAATTTCAGCTCCAAGTTTTTGTATAACATCTTCCAATATTGTCGGTTTATAATCTTTTTCAATAGGTGTTATTACCCATTTTGCACCTTTAAACAAATTCTTTTGAGCACTATTCCATCCACTAAATTCTGTTCCTGCCATCGGATGGGATGGTATAAATTTGTAGTTGTATTTGTTTACAGAAACGAACTCTTTCAAAGAACAAACATCAGCAACTATTACATCTTTGTTTAAATAGATATTCAATATATCAAGAGTTTCAAGAGTTTTGCCCATCTCTTTGCATACAAATACAAGATTGCAGTCTTTTAAGTATGAGTAATCAGAATAAACATTTTTTATATCGGATTGTGATTGCGATATCCCAACAACATCGTAACCATGTTCGTTTAAGTCTTTAAAAATTGAACCACCAATTAAACCTAATCCAACTACACCAATTTTAGTCATATCTATAAATCCTTATGGTTAAAATGTTTGGTTCCGTTTGCATATTCTGCAACAATTTGTCCATTGCCTACCAACTTGTATTTATAAATAACAAGTCCATCAATTCCTACAGGACCTCTGGCATGTGTTTTATTTGTTGAAATACCAACTTCAGCACCAAATCCATATCTAAAACCATCTGCAAATCTTGTTGAAACATTATGATAAACACCTGCTGAATCAACCATATTCATAAATAAATTTGCGTTGCTACTATTATTAGTAATAATAGATTCTGTATGACCAGAACCATATTCATTTATATGTTCAATAGCTTCTTCTACGTCATCAACAATCTTGTAAGCAAGTTTTAAATCAGAATACTCTTTATGCCAGCTTTCAGGATTAGAAATAAGTTCAACACCAGCATCACTGATTGCATTTAATAAGTCTTCCTGATGTTTAAAATCTTTATTTATAAGTAATGTTTCAACTGTATTACAAGCACTTGGATATTGAGTTTTTGCATCTATAACAACTTTTTTTGCGATTTCAATATCTGCATCATTGTCTATATATATATGACAAATGCCATCAGCATGACCTAATACAGGGATTTTTGTATTAGATTTGATAAATTGTACAAGGCTGTTTCCACCTCTTGGAATAATCAAATCAATATATTTATCAGCACCAAGCATTTTAGCAACATCATCACGAGAAAACACTTGATTTAACAAATTCTTAGGAAAACCTTCTATTGAATCAAGTGTAGTGTTTATTATATCTAAAATAGCTTTATTCGTATTTTTAGATTCTTTTCCCCCTTTAAGTATAACTGCATTTGATGATTTTATTGCTAATGCTGATATTTGAGAAATTACATCTGGTCTTGCTTCAAAAATAATACCTAAAACTCCGATAGGACAAGAAACCTTGTAAAGTATAAGTCCTTCATCAAGCTCTCTTGTGAAAATCTTTTTGTTAACAGGATCATCTAATTTTGAAATATCACGTAATCCTTGAACCATATCACGCATTTTATTTTCATCAAGTTTTAATCTGTTGAAAGTTGATTTTGATAATTCTCCATTTTGTACAAGTTTTTCTGCAAAAGCTAAATCTTCTTTATTTGCTTTAAAAATAGTATCTTTATTTGTTTCCAAAGCATCTGCAACAGCTATAAGAGCTTTATTTTTTATTTCAGAAGATAAACCTTGAGCCTTTACAGAAGCTTTTTTTGCATTCCGGGCTATATTAATAAAATCAATTTCCATAATTATTCCTTATCTATAAAATTGTTATATAATCACGGGTGATAATTGCATCGTAGTTTTTAAACCCAAGAACCTTAAGAATTTCTTTTGAATGGTTACCTATGATACGCTTGCAGTCATCAGAGTTGTAATTTACAACACCTCTTGCAAACTCGACATCATTTTCATCTCTAATAGAAACAACTTCACCACGTTTAAAATCATTTATAACACTGATTACACCTATTGGTAAAAGACTGGAATCTTTATTAAGAATAGCATCTTTAGCACCATTATTTACAATGACCTTACCTATGATATTTGTGGCATAGCCAATCCAACGTTTCTTTTCGGGAAGATATTCTTCATTAGAAATAAAAGTTGTACCGATTTCTTTACCACTAAAAATTTCGTCTATAACGTAAGGAATCTTTCCATTTGCAATAAGGACTTTTCCACCATATCTTGTAACAAGTCTTGCTGCTTCAAGCTTGGTTTTCATTCCGCCTCTTCCGCCTTCAGATGCGTCTGTTCCAAGTGCTAAAATTTCTTTTGATACACCTTGTACTTCTTTAATAATTTTCGCATCCGGATTAACTTTTGGATTTGCATCATACAACCCTTCTACATCAGAAAGTATCAATAACAAATCTGCATCAAGTTCACTTGCAACAAGTGCTGATAATTTATCATTGTCAGTAAAGCACATTTGAACTTGTTCTAATGTATCATCTAATTCGATTACGGTAACAGTATCATTTTGGTTAATAATAGGAACAGCTCCCATTTCTAACAATCTGTTAAGAGTCGTTCTTAAACTTAAATATTTTTTACGCTGTGAAAAATCATCTTCTGTAAGTAAAATTTGACCTGCTACAATATCGTAAGCATCAAAACCATCTTCGTATAAAGACATAAGCTTACCTTGACCTATAGCAGCACAAGCCTGTTTTAAGGCAAGCCCATCAGTGTTTTCAAGACCTAATTTTTTCTTGCCAAGACCAACAGCACCTGATGTAACAAGAACTACTTCTTTTCCTGATTTAACAAGTTTCGCAATGCTTTCTATATAAGAATAAATTCTAGATAGAGCTACGTCACCATTTTCGTTTCTTAGAACGTTTGTTCCGAGTTTTATAACAATACGTTTTACATTTAAAAATTCTTTTCTATCCATAGCATAATTTTACTATAAACAATA
>JAMPEO010000177.1 GCA_023665105.1 Candidatus Gastranaerophilales bacterium
TATCAACATATTTTTCACGACGCCAAGCTACCATGCCATTGCCGCCTTTGCCTGAAACTAATTTTATTTTTGTTTTATCAATGAATTGCATTGTTTTATTCTTTCGTTTTGTGAAATTATTAAATTCACTTTCACTATATTTGCTCTATAATGGTACTATGAACAAGGTTAAAAATACATTATTTAGTAACGCACCTGTTACATTTGATGAGAATAGTTATATTATGGCAATCGAGTCAAGTTGTGATGAAACGGCTTGTGCTATTGTACAGGGCGGCAGAAAAGTTATATCCAATGTTGTTGCATCTCAGATAAAAACTCATGAACAATTTGGCGGAGTTATTCCGGAGATTGCAGCCAGGGAACATTTGGAAGCTATAAATGTTGTAATTGATAAAACCTTTAAAGAAGCAAATCTGACTCCTGATGATATATCCGCTTTTGCAGGAACTGTTGGACCTGGTTTGGTGGGATGTCTTTTAGTTGGACTTAATGCAACAAAAACTTTGGCACTTGTGCATGATAAACCTTTTATTGGTGTTAACCATTTGAATGCACACGTAAGTGCAAATTTTATTGATACGGATTTAGAGCCTCCGTTTATTGCACTGCTTGTTAGCGGCGGACATACACAAATTATTGATGTTAAGTCTTATTCAGAATTAGAGATTATAGGTGAAACTATAGATGATGCTGTTGGTGAGGCGTATGATAAAGTTGCACGTTTGATAGGTTTGCCATATCCCGGTGGACCTAGATTGGATAAGCTTGCTCAAGAGGGCAATCCTTTTGCTTATCAGCTGCCGGAAGCAAAAGTTGGTGAATTTGACTTTAGTTTCAGTGGCTTAAAAACAGCAACATCCAGATTGGTAAAATCTTTGAAAGAAACAAATGAAACACTTCCGTTAAATGATATATGTGCAAGTTTCCAAGAGTGCGTTTCTTCCACATTGGTAAAAAAGGTTAAGCATGCTTTAAAGGTCAAAGGTTATAAACAGGTTGTTATTGCAGGCGGTGTTGCTGCAAATTCAGAAATTCGCAGAAAAATATTTGAACTTGAAAAAGATGGTTATAGGGTTAATGCTCCAATTATGAAATATTGTACGGATAATGCTTCTATGGTTGCAAGTTCTGCATATTTCTTCGACAATACATTTGATGATATTGATGTTGAAGTCTTTTCTCGTGTGAAATAATTTATCCCAAATATTGACTAACCGAAAAAAATCATTAAATACATGACAGAAGTCATACAAACAGATGATTTCGTAGTGTACAGGTTAAAGTTATCCTAAAATAGAGTCGTATTCTTTTTGGGAAGGACGGTTTGTAGTGTATAATGCGATGAATACAATTTCACCGAGACCATACGTTGTTCAGGACGGTCAAGGCTATAAAACTGAAAATGAGTCTGAAGAAAAGACTCAGGATTCGTTGCAGCAAAACGGCCGCCAACAGCAAGGCAATCAGCAGCAACGCAATCAACAGCCAAGAACTATAGCAAGAGGTAGAGCACCTCAAGCAGGTTCTCCTGTTTCTGTACCACAAGCAGGTGCACAAATGCCAAGACGTCCTTTAAGTGCTAGAAGAGGTAAGCCTGTAACTATGGGTGGACCAAATCCAAATCCTGTTCCGCCAAGACCGGTTGCAAATCAGTCTGTTCCACAACCGGCTCCTCGTATGCCGCAGCAAGCACCAATGCCTGTTAATCAACAGCCAATGATGCCTAATCAAGCTATGCATCAGGTTCAAGGACCTGCTCCAAGACCTGTTTCTCAAAGACCTGTTCAACAACCTCAACAACAGCCTCAACAGGTTCAAAATAATCCTGAAGCTCAACAACAAATTAACAATATGGCAAAAAATAATAGAGTTAATATTGCTCAGGTTATCAAAGATTTTCGAGGAACTTATGCTGCTATTGGTACTCCTCAGTGCCTTGTAGATGAAGTTGAAGATTATTTAAAAGATATTATTGAACATACAAAAGGTGAAGCTCCTTCTATAAATTATGTTCAAACAAATTTACAAAATGCAGCGGTTATTATTGATACATATATTTCTAAAACATTAGAAAAAGAATCAAGAGTTGTTCAAAACTGGTTGGATGCATTATTCTTGCAAAGAATAAACTATAGATACAATGAGGGTGAAATCAACCATGACTTTTTAGTTAAGTTCCCTGAAAATAATGCTCCTCAACAACCTGATACGATAGTAGAACCTATTCCTGAAGCACCTCAAAATGTTCAAGAAATCCCTGATTATGAACCATTGCCTGTTCATCAGGAACCGGTTAATCAAACTGTACCAATTCAACCTGCAAGAGCTCCTCAGCGTCCTCCGCAAGCAGAAAGAGTTATTCGCAAAGCTCCTCAACCTGTTCGCAGACCTGCTGTTGCACAAAGACCTGTTCCTCAAAAGGCTGCTCCAAAAAGACGTAAACCTCAAATTACAATTATTCCTGAGGATAATGAATTAAAAGCATTATTTGTTCAAGCTAAAAAGCATGCATATTCTAATAATCCTGCAAAAGCTATGAATATTTTCCAAAAAGCATTACAAAGAGCTACTGCTATAAATGATGGTGAAGCTCAATCTAAAATTTGTTATGAAATGGGTAAAATCTATGATGATAATAACTATCTTGCACAAGCATTAAATAGTTATAACAAATCTTTACGTGTTACTACTGATACTAATATTAAAACAAAAGCTCATTTCTCAATGGCTAAAATTTATGATGATGTAAATCAGGTAGATTCTGCTATAAATCATTATATGACATCTGTATCTTATGCTGGTGCGGAAGATGATTTGTCATCTCAATCAAAATCTTTAACTAATATCGCTAATATTTATACTGATAGATATGATAAAGATGCATTCATATTCTATGATGAAGCTAATGTTCTTGTTGAACAAACTGATGATTCAGAAATGAAAGGTTATGTATCAAGTAATACTGCAGGAGCTTATAATAAATTCAATAAACCTGATAAAGCTTTAAAATGTTATGCAAATGCTGTTAAAAATTATTCTGATGCAAAAGAGGGTAATAGTGTTGCTGAAAACTATAAAGCTGCAGGTGAGCTTATGTATGATTTGAAAAATCCTGCAAAAGCAAAAATATTACTTAGAAAAGCTTTGGTGCATACTGATAAGTTCAAAGATAAAGAATTGATTAACCAAATCAATGATTTGCTTGAAGAAATTGGCTAGTATGTAAAATTATAAGGAAATATCAATTAACAACTAAATATTTAAAATTCATCAAATACACACACAAACATGCTGGGAGAAATCTCAGCTTTTTTTTGTAATTCATCTAAAAAGCCGAAGAAGAACGCTATAAATATATGCTATAAATTAAGTGTAGTACTATATTTAAATCTAGAATGGCAAATAATTATCAAAACATTAATATCGGAACATTTAATTCTGCCGGCATGCCTGTTGGTGGAAATTTTGTCAATTCTGTTCCGATTCAGCCTGATAATGCAGACGGAGAAAGCGAGTTTCAGCAAAATACATATTTTGATTCTGAATATCAAATTGAAAACCCCTCTCATAGCCGGCTAAATGCACTTGATTCAACATTATTGGAGTCAGAGGCTTATCAGTCTATAGATGACGAGGTTTTTAAAACTGAATACCGAATTAATAAATTAGAGGTTGCTATCAAATCTATTGATAAAGAAATAGAGAATGCTAAAAGTATAAATGATTTTCAGAAAGCAGATGTTTTACTAATGCGTAAACATTCATTGCAAAATGAGTTGAAAATACTTTATGCGAATTATGGTGAATCTGATGTTACAACAAAATTATCAGGAAGTTTAACGTCAATGTTAAATGCTAAACCAACAATTTTATCAAATGTTGTGGATGCTTGTACTTCTTTTCTTTCTAATAAGATTTTGCCTAAAATATCAAAGAATTTTAGTTCGGGAAAGAATATAAAAAGTGCTCTTTCTAAGCTTGAAACGCTTAATAAAAATGTTGATGAACTTGTTACGATGCAAACACCTTATGGGGAAGCAGACGAACGATATGATAGGCTTACAAACTATCTTAATCGTGCTAATGTTATTCATTTTCAAATCTCAAAAACAATAGGTTCTCCTACATTTTTTGATACTATAAGTTCTATAGATAAAGAAAAATTTGCCAAGACACAAAATAAGAGTAATTTTGGAAATATGACAAAAAAACCTCCTAATGCTACTCAAATATAACTAATAAATATTTTTTTGTTATAATCATTTTATGGAGAGAGGGAATAAAGTAAAAGC
>JAMPEO010000178.1 GCA_023665105.1 Candidatus Gastranaerophilales bacterium
CATAGAATTACCTTTGTAGTAAGGTACATCAATCAATTCAGGAATCCCAACAATATCTGTCCATTTACCGCTTCCATCAAGTGGTGAGAATACTTCAATATTATATTTACATCCTACTTCATAATCTTCAAGACCGTGTCCTGGTGCGGTGTGAACAGAGCCTGTACCTGCTTCGAGAGTTACGTGTTCACCTAAAATAATTGGTGATTTTCTGTTTACAAGCGGATGTTGTGTTTCTAATAATTCTAAATCTTGACCTTTACAACTTCCAAGAATTTTGATATCAGCTTCTTCCCATTCTACATCATTTAGGAATGAATTTAATAAATCTTGAGCAACAACATAAACATCATCTTTGTATTCAAAGAATGTATATTCATAACGTGGATGCATTGAAATTGCCATATTAGATGGAATTGTCCAAGGAGTTGTAGTCCAGATAATTGCATATATATTGTCATTCTGAACTTGTTTAAGAATCTCATTATTGATTTTTGTAGTTGATTCTTTATCAAATTGGAATCTTACATATATAGATGTTGACGTATGGTCAGCATATTCCACTTCTGCTTCAGCAAGGGCTGTTTCGCAAGAAGCACACCAATATACAGGTTTTAAACCTTTTTCAATGTAACCTTTCTTGTACATTTCTCCGAATACTCTAACTTGTTCTGCTTCGTATTCAGGATTTATTGTAAGATAAGGTTGTTCCCAGTTGCCTAAGACTCCTAATCTTTTAAATTCGTTTTCTTGTCCTTTTAAGTTTTTATGTGCAAATTCTCTACATTTAGCACGAAGTTCAGTTTCTGTGATAGCGTGACGACCGCCTTTTATATTTTTAACAACAGCGTTTTCAATAGGCAAACCGTGTCCGTCATATCCCGGAACATACGGTGCATAAAAACCTCTTTGAGATTTATATTTTATTAAAATATCTTTTAGAATTTTATTTAGAGCTGTACCAACGTGGATTTTTTCAGAACTTAGATATGGAGGTCCATCGTGTAGTACAAAAGAATTTTTTTTATCTCTTTGAGAGATTATTTCGTTATAAATATTATTTTCTTCCCAAAATTTTTGTATTTCTAATTCTCTAACAGTTGCATTAGCTCTCATTGCCAAAGTTGTTTGAGGAAGATTAAGCGTTTTTTTGTATTCAACTTTTTCACTGGTTTGTGTGTTTGTTTCCATTTTTTACCTCTATATATCAATGTGTATTTCGTTATCTGAATCTTCTGTGTATGATTTACATTCTAATTTTTCAGCAGTAGAAGATATATATCTTTCCATTTTTTCGTAATCAAATTCATTTTCCCATCTTGCAATAACTACAGTTGCAACACAGTTACCAATAAGGTTAACCGTTGTTCGTCCCATATCTAAAAGTTGATCTATCCCAAGCAGAATAGCAACTCCAACTATTGGTATTTGGAAGCTTGTTAGAGTTCCTGCAAGAACAATAAGAGCAACTCTTGGAACTCCTGCAATACCTTTACTTGTAACCATAAGTGCAAACATTATAATAAGTTGTTGTTCAATAGGCAATTCTATACCTGCAATTTGTGAACAGAATATTACAGCCATTGCAAGATATAACGTACTTCCGTCAAGGTTGAAAGTGTAACCTGTTGGCATTACAAAGCCCACAATAGATTTTGGAACACCAAAATTTTCCATTATTTCCATAGCTTTTGGTAGAGCTGCTTCGGAGCTTGCTGTAGTAAAAGCTAGAAGAGCCGGTTCTTCTACCGCTCTAATGAGTGCTTTCAAAGATATTCCAACAATTTTACAAGCTATAAACAAAACAATAGCTACAAAAACAAATAATGCAAAATATAAAGAGCAAATTATTTTTGCGTAATTTTTTAAAACAATGATTCCGTTAGAACCAACAGTATATGCTATAGCACCAAATATACCGATAGGTGCAAATAACATTACAAATTCAGTGAATTTAAACATTATTTGGCAAACAGAATCAAGTAAATCCATAACGGGTTTTGCTTTTTTTCCTATTGTACAAATTGCAAGAGCAAAGAATATTGAAAATACTACAATTTGTAATAGATTTCCTTCTGCCATTGATTGAATAACACTGGTAGGGAACATACTTGTAAAAAATTCACTAAACGAATCGTGGTGAACTGCTGATGACATCTGTGTAATTTCATCCAGATTTGGTAAATTTATAGCATTTACAATTCCGTTTCCAGGATTTGTAAAATTTGCAACTCCAAGTCCTATTAACAAGGCTATTGTAGTTACAATTTCAAAATATAGAATTGTTTTGATACCTACTCTGCCGACCTTTTTTACATCGCCGTGTCCAGCTATACCAACAACGAGTGTAGCGAAAAGTAATGGTGCAATAATCATTTTAACCATTCGTAAAAATATTACTGCAAGCGGATGCATTTTTTGTCCGAATTCTGGGGCTACCGCACCAACTATAACACCAGCTATTAGTGCTATTAGTATCCATATTGTTAAAAACTTGTTTCTCAACAGCTAATCCCTCATATTTATTATTTATAATTATATCCGAAAAACATATCTCTTCAAGTTATTAGCTTTACTTTGTTAACTTTTGTCAGTGGATTTTTTATAGATACCGATTTCGTATTTTTCACAATATCGTTTTGTTTCTTTTATGATAATATTTGATAATGCAAAAACCGCTATAAGATTAGGTACTGCTAAAAACAATGTTACTCCGTCGGATAAGTTTATTATACTCTTGAAATTCATAGCAGAACCAGCGATGATACATAAACAATACATAGCTTGAAAAATTCTGGTTTTGATTTTGCTTTCACCAAACAAAAATGTCCAAGCTTTAACACCATAGTATGAGCCGCAAAGCATTGTAGATAATACAAAGCAAGAAACCATTATAGTTAATAGGATTGGAAACATAGGACAAATTGTTCCAAAAGCTTTTGATGTTAATTCAATTCCTGCTAAACCATTAACATAAAGGTATTGTTTTGAAACAACAATGACAAATGTAGTTGCAACACCAACAATTACAGTATCTACAAACGGTTGTAACATTGATATAAAAGCTTGTGCGACAGGTTTGTTTGTGTTTACAGCTGAAAATGCTATAGGTGCTGTTCCTAAACCTGCTTCATTTGCGAACATTGCACGTCTAAATCCCCATAACATACATGCAAATGCTCCACCTTGCATTGCTTTTGGAGAAAAAGCTTCTTTTATAATTAAATGAATTGTTTCCGGTACGTGTTGAATATTTATTAGACAGACTAAAAAAGCACTTGTTACGTATAAAGTACACATAATAGGTGTTACTTTAGATGTGAATTTACCAATAGATTTTATACCGCCTATTATTGTGAACCAGGTTATAATTGCAACAATGCAGCCTAAAACCCAACCATTATTATAAAATATACTATTATTACCGCCTGTTACCTCTGTTATCTGAGATGTCATTGCATTGATTTGAAATAGATTCCAGCCGCCAATCATTGCGAATATACAGCATACTGCATATATTTTAGCAAGTGCTGGAGCGATATTTTTAAAAAAAGGTGCACGTAATCCATTAAGTATGTAATACATTGGACCACCAGAAACGCTCCCATCGAGGTTTGTTTGACGAAATTTTACACCCAACAATACTTCAGAATATTTTAATGCCATTGAAAATAAGCCTGCAATTATTATCCAGAATATTACACCCGGACCACCAATTGATACTGCAGCTGCAGAACCTGCAACGTTACCAATACCGGCAGATGCTGAAATTGTTGCACTTAGTGCTTGAAATGATGATACTTCACCTTTCTTTTTTCTTTCATATCCATCTGTTTTATGCTTATAGTTTTGAGTGATTAGTTTTATAGCGTGTTTAAATCCCCAAAATCCTATAAAACGTGTTCTAATTGTGAAATAAATTCCTGCAAAAATAAGTAATGCAACAATGAATTCTATTTTCACTCCATGTATAGTTATGGAAGAAAATATTATTCCGGATATTTTATCAGCTATTGGTGACAGCAAACTGTCTATTGCGTAATCCAAATTCATAAATTTATACTATTATAAGCATACTTTATACGCAAATTATCGTAAGAATAATGTTAAGTTATTTATGCTAAGTATTTTTGTATTTTTTCTTTATCAAATACTTCAATACTATCTTTTGAGTGAATAAATATCATACAAGATATTAGAGATTTAAATGATTGAAAATCAGGATATGAAAGTTTTTCTCTTAAATCAGTCATATTATTTGCCAAAAATTCTGTTATAACAGTTTTGTC
>JAMPEO010000179.1 GCA_023665105.1 Candidatus Gastranaerophilales bacterium
ATATACTGCATACTTAATCATTATTTTTCGTAACTTTCTTCTTCTTTTAATTTTCTGTTCATAAGCTTAGATAGAACTTGTTCAGGAGTTATATCTGTGTAAACAGCTTCATAAATTGCAGAAGAAACAGGAACTTCTTCTCCAAGTTTTTCTGCTAAATCACAGACAGCTTTAGAGGTTTTAACACCTTCTGCAACAGAACCTAACTCTGCAAGAATATCATCTATTTTTTTACCTTTACCAAGCATAGAACCTACTGTATAGTTTCTTGACATAGGGCTTGAACAAGTAGCTATTAAATCTCCCATACCGGAAAGTCCATATAATGTAGATGGCTTTGCACCAAGTTTTACACTTATTCGAACTATTTCTGCCATACCACGAGCGAGTAAAGTTCCCATACAGTTGTCACCTAATTCCATTGCGTGAGCAAATCCTGATGCTATTGCTATAACGTTTTTTAAACTTCCGCCAAGCTCTACACCAATAACGTCTGTATTTGTATAAAGTCTGAATTTGTTTGGAACATTACAAGCTTCTTGAACAAATTTAGCAGTTTCTAAATCTTCGCAAGCAACAGACGCGGCTGTTGGTTTTCCTGCAAGAACTTCTTTTGCAAGGGTTGGACCTGATAATATTGCAAGTCTTTGTTCTGGCAGCACATCTTTTATTACTTCTGACATTCTCATTAAAGAATTTAATTCAATACCTTTAGAAGCGTTTACTACAATTTGTTCTTTTTTGATACCTGCTTCTTTTAGTTTTGTGCAAACTTCACGAACACCAACTGTGGCAACTACAGAAAGAATAATATCTGCATCTTTAATTGCATATTTCAAATCATCAGTGACTTCGATTTTATCTGCAAGTTGTACTTCTAACGGTTTTGAACAATGTTTGTTTTTTATCAAATCTTCTGATAAATCACAAGTTCTTCCCCATACACAAATGTCTTCAAAGTTATCTGTTAATAACCAAGCAAGGGTTAAACCCCAGCAACCTGCTCCCAATACTGTTAATTTCATATTTTTATCTTTTCTCCCAATACTCTTCTTAAAACACCACAGTGCATTTTTAATTCTTTTTCTGCTTGTGCTAATTCAATATTTTTAACAAGCGATACTATTGCTGTTTTTATTTTCCAATCGCATTTTGAAAGTGTTTCAAATGCGACTGCATTATTAACTTCTGCAATTTGTGAAACAATTCTGATAGCTCTATCTTTTAATTTTTCATTTGTTGCTTTAAGGTCAATCATAAAGTTTTCGTATGTTTTACCAATTTTAATCATTGAACCTGTTGTTAGCATGTTAAGAACCATTTTTTGTGCAGTTCCGGCTTTAAGTCTGCTTGAACCGGCAATAACTTCCGGACCAACTTCAACACATATTAGTGTTCCAACTTCTTCAGCTATTTTGCCTTTTGAGTTGCAAGTTATTCCTATTGTTTTACATCCGATTTCGTCAGCGTATGCTAAAACACCTAATAAATATTTAGGGTTGCCGCTGGCTGAAATAACCACAGCAACATCGTCTTTTGATAAGATTTTTGCATCTTCATAACCGGCGTCATAGTTATCTTCTGCACCTTCTACTGCAAATCTCATAGCATCATATCCACCGGCGATTACACCTTGAACCATTTGTGAATCTACACTAAATGTAGGTGGGCATTCTGATGCATCAAGTATTCCTAATCTACCGGATGTTCCTGCTCCAAAATATATTAGATGACCGCCTGATAAAAATTGTTTGGCAATTATATCAATGGCTTTTGCTATATTTTCCGATTCATATTCAACGGCTAGTGCAACAATTTTATCTTCATCGTTCATTTTTTTTACAATATCGATTGTTGGTAGCAAATCAATATTTTTTGTATTTTCGTTGCGGTATTCCGTTATAATTTCTGACATTTTAAAATCCTTATTTTAGAGCTGACATCAAGTTTGCCATTTCAATAGCTGCTTTTGCCGCATCAGAACCTTTGTTTCCTGCTTTTGTTCCTGCACGTTCAATAGCTTGTTCAAGGTTATCTGTTGTGAGTACTCCGAATATTACAGGAACTTCTGTTTCTAAGCTTACACTTGCAACACCTTTACTAACTTCTGCACATACGTAATCATAATGAGAAGTTGAACCTTTTATAACTGCACCAAGTGTAATTATTGCGTTATATTTTCCTGATTTTGCACAACGTTTAGCTATGATAGGAATTTCGAATGCACCCGGAACCCAAACTACATCAATATTCTCTTCTGATATTCCGTGACGTGTAAGTTCGTCAATAGCTCCTGATAATAGTTTTGAACCTATAAATTCGTTAAATCTTGATATTACAATACAGAACTTTTCACCGTTTGTGGTTAGTGCTCCTTCAATAGTTTTCATATAATTTACCTCTATCTTATTTGTAGACCGTTATTATTTATTCGGGATGAACAGAATTTTATTTTCCCCGACCCCTAGAGCTATTTTATAATATATACACATAATTTACAAGCAAATATGTACTTTTAATCTTATTTGTTTACACTAACTCTTGTATATTGTGGATTAACTGCTAACCATTTGAATGCTTGTTCTGCAACTTCAGGCATATCAATGACATAAGTGCCGCCGTAGCGTCCTCTTGTAAATCTTAAGATACCATCTTTTGCGAGGTTGTTTAGTGCTTTTCTTATTGTGTTCGGGCTTACATCCAATAATTGTGAAAATTCATTTATTGATGGAAGTTTAGAACCTATATCATATTGTTCGGATATAATATTTTTTATTTTGTTTTGTATCTTTTGATAATGGTAGAATGCTGTTTCTTGTGCAGGTGCAAAGATTGACATTTCTCGTCTTGGTTCAAAAGATGAGTTCATTGAAGTATTTGTTATTGTTGTTCCATAAGCACCACGTCTTGGCAAAAGCATATTTTCTTTTACTAAAAGTTGTATAGCATTATGAATTGTTTTCATACTAACATTGAATTCTTTCGCTAAATCGTCGTGAGGTGGAAGTTTATCGCCAACTTTGAAATTCTCACAGATATATTTTTTTAAATCGTGCTTAACTTTATTAACGAGAGTTTCTTCATCTGCTTCTTCGTTTATTATAAATTCATTGCTTTTTATTATTAGTTCTTTTTTCTCGTTATATTTTAAGATATTCATTGAAATAAGTTTTGAAATAGCATTTCTCACTGTATTGAGTGTCATATCAATTTCTCTTGCTAGTTGTCTTGATACAGGCATTATATCACCTGCACTTAGATTATTTATTCTTATATAATTTTTAATCTTTTCTTCTGCAATATCTTTTTTAGATGTTCTTTTTCTTAGTTCTGAATTTTCATCATTACGGTTTTTAATTATAGAGCCAATACATTGTTTAGAGTGGATGTAGCCTTTGTCTTCAATCATTCTTAATACGTTCTGAATTGTACCAAGACTTACCCCTAATGCGTATGCAAGTTCTGCTTTTGTTGGTAATAGATAACCTGCTGTTATTTTTTCTGTTTCAATGGCATTATCAATCCAGTTCATCAACCAGTTTGAAATGGTTTCTGTCTTGTTTGTATTCTTTAAATCAGGTAATGATACTTTTAGTTCTGATATTTGGATATGTTTTAAATCATTTTTTTTGTAATTAACGTATTTCATTCACTAACCTCTTTTTAATGCAGTTTTAAATTATTTCTTATAGTGTACCATATATAAAAAAACAAACATACCTTATTAAGATGATTTTTACAAATGTTCATAAACAGGGTTAAATATTTATTTTTTTTTATAGTTGTGCAGTTATCTTGAAATTGTTTCCATTATTGTATAAGACAAATTGCACCCTACTCCTGTACGTATAGGGTAAACCTAACTGTTATGCTGAACTTATTTCAGCATCTATTTCTACGGTGTTCAGATATAGACCCTGAAATAAATTCAGGGTGACAGTACGATTTTGATGTCATTCTGAACTTGTTTCAGAATCTATTTTTTAGCAATACAAATAGTAGGTCGGATTTACTAATCCGACACTACTCTTATTCACTTATTCACTTTTACGGTACTTATCCGGAGTGGGGACTACCCCTTTATTTACCCCTGCGGCTCGCATTAAACGGCAACGTTCAAAGCCAAATCGAAAAGCGTGGTTTTCGATTATGGCTTTGAACATCTCACTTAGTTCGTGCCTCTGCTCGCCTTGCCAATAGCCCATCGGATACCAGCGGTAAGTGTAACCCCGTTACGTCCGCCGTTGTATATCATAGCTTGCCCGAATGCTGTTAGTCTATCCTTGATT
>JAMPEO010000017.1 GCA_023665105.1 Candidatus Gastranaerophilales bacterium
ACCCCTTACAAGATAGAAAATGATGTTTTTATAACTGACACATGTATAGGAAACTCAAATATTTTCTTATCTATAAAAGAGGACAAAATATTTATCGGAGATAAAGAAATAAAATTTATTGATTATAAAGATGCAGGCGATAGTTACAATTATGGACCTATTGAAACTGATACCGGTATTGAAGGGAAAGTATTATCAAGCAAAATACTTTATCAAGGAAATACTCGTTCTGCACTGGAAATCAAAGTTGATATAGGCGATATTTTAACAATTACTGTAAGCTTGGATAAAGAAGCAACATCTTTAAAATTCCATATAGTATGGGAAAATACAAAAACCAATCATCACCTGCAATTTATAATCGATACAAATTCTCCAATAACCAAAACTCTGTCAGAAGATATGAGTAATATTATAGAACGAGAATTTGACCCTACATACGATATACGAAAACATCTTCCTAAAACACGTGGTATAGAAGCGAAATCGAATAATGCACCAATGCACAGAGGAGTATGCACAAATGGAGTTGGAATAGTAACTTGTGGAATTACGCAATATGAAGTATTTAACACAGAACTAAGAATACCGTTGTTACGAGCAACAGGAGTTATTTCTAATCCTAAGAACACATCCCGCTCAACACCTGCAGGGCCACCATTAGAAATCCCTACATTACAACAGTTAGGTAATAACGAGTCTATTTTTGAAGTTTTTCTTGATAAAAACCTGAAAGAAAATATCGCCAATGTATTTAATTATTGCATAGTTTTATAAGATTTAAAATAATTTATACTTTGAAATAAAAACTATTAAAAAATTGATTAAATATATCTCATATAAACTTTATTAGACATTTATAACAATATCATAAATCGGCAATAGCGGAGTGAGCCGAGAATGTATGTGAGGTTCTATGCCGAATATGCGAATTTTCGGTAGGGCGACGGCGTAGCCTAGCCCGTAAGACGAAGCAAAACCACGCTTTTGCGTAGTCCCGAATAATTCAAGACAGTTTGAGTGAATTTACTAACATAAAAAATATCGTAAATTCACGAGTTATGAGGCTCAATACCGAACAACTACAATTATCGTGCGAACGAAAGCGTCGCCGAGAGTTTCTTTTGTTTCGTTTTCTTGTCGGCACAAGAAAATGAAAGACATGTGTCAACAAGATTTAAAATAATTTATATTACAAAAGAAAAAACCACTTTGGGAGAAGTGGCGTTGGAAAAATTATAGGGAAAATTATAGGGAAATTATTTTAAAATTCTTGTTTTGAAAGACCATTAACCAAATAATTTAAATGTTCTTTCAACGTTTTCTTTAGCAACAGTTTTAAGTGTTTCACTTTCTTGTTTAAGTGCGTTTCTTTCTGTTTCAAGAGCAGCTAAATCTGTATCGTATTTTCTATCTTTATTATCAATACGTTTCATATCAGCTTCATACTTTGCTTCAGCTTTTTTAAGGTTAGTTTCATCAGCAACTTCTCTTAAAGCTGTATTAGTAGAAACACTTGTCAATTCTTCATCAACGAATTGTCTGTAAGTATCACCTGTAGCATTTGATGCTACATTACCTGCTGTTGCACGATTAGCTATAACAAAGATACCTGAGTTAAGAAGGTTTGTTAAAATAGCACTTGTTAACTTTGGAACATTAACTTTTCCTTGCTTAGTATCATTGTCTTGAGCTTCTTTAAATTCGTTATAAGTAGTTACGCCACCAGCTTCAGTAACATAATATAGTCTAAAACCTGCAGCTGTAAGATCACTATATTGTGTAATATCTTTATAAGTCAAAGAACCATCTTGGTTAATAGCTTTAAGCTGAATTTTAGTCGCATCAAGAGCATCTAAATAATCATCATAAACTTTGCTGGATTCATTAGCCATCTGCAATTTCATTGCTTCCAGTTTTTGAGCTTTATATTCAATTTGGTGCATTCTTGCTGTGATATTTAGCAATCTTGCTTGTGATGATGATAAACCCATTTCTGAATCCCTTTTGTCGTTCCTATGCCATGCATGACGACTATTTCAGACAAAACTTTAATATTTTTATCATCATTGTTACATATCTTTACAAAGAAGCTTAAAAACTAGAATGTTGGACTGTTATGAAGCCCGCCAAGCATAGCAAAACGCTCTTCTGTAGAAAATTCTTTTGCTATTCTAAAGAAGTCTTTAACTAACAATAACTTTGTTTTCACACAACGAAATCCTGTTTCATTTAAATATTTTTCTTGTTCTTTGTTCGTGTTCAAATAATTCTTCATTTTAACAAACAATTTAAATTTTCTTTTGCGTTTTAAAATCTCCCTAGTTGCAAAATACAATATAGTTTCACAATCCACTGCATAACCGTTAGAATAATTTAAATCAACAGTAAAATTCTCATTATCGGCTGTAGATATTTTAAAATATCCAATAACCTTTAAATCATCTTCAATTATATATCTGTATTCTGATAAATATTTAAGCCCAGAACATAGTGTTTCGCAGAATTCTTTTTCCTTGCGTTCAAGAGTTGGTTTAAAATGAGTTATAACAGAATCATTATAAATATCAGAAATATCTTTCACATCAGATTTTTTAAATCGTCTATATTTCAAAGATGTATTCTTTTTAAAAGAAAGTTTTGAAGCTTCCCATATTTGCTCATAAGAACACTGCCTAAATCCACAAGAATTAACAAACACGCTTGCAAGTTCTGTATATATATCATCTACAAGAACATAAAATGTATGTACACCCTGAGCACCATACTGAGCAATGATAAATTCTATAAGCTGTTGTGCAACTTCATAAGCATTCTCAACAAAAAACAGTTGAGATATATTTATCTTTTTATGATTTCCGCTAAATGTATTTGCAGAAATCAAACCTAAAACACGTTTTTTATCAGTCAAAATATATGATTCATCAAGAAATTTGTATTTTAACGGTAAATAATAATGCAAATAACCAGGCATACCATTAGTAAGCACATCTATAAAATGATTACCATCATTACCTTTAAGAAAAGATATCAATTCCTTAAGTTTTGGTTTATCAAAACAATTTAATCTTCTAATCTTTGCCATACTTTAATTATAATAATTTTAATAGAAATTAGCAAATTTCAGATAATTTATTTAATATTTTATCAGTAATTTCTTGAATATATTCTTGAGTAACCATACCATTGATAATACAATCAGCAATCTCATAATTAGGTCTGATATATTGTTGAGCGGTTCTATTAACATCTGCATATTGCAAATCAGCAGCTTCGCCTGTTTTTCCTCTTGATGCAGCTCTTGAATACCATCTGTCTTTTATAACATTTAAAGGAGTAAATACATAAACTTTAACATCCATCACATCTCTTACTTCTTCATTAAGAACGTACAAACCTTCTGTTAAGATAACTTTTGCCGGTTTTTTAACTTCACCGTTAATATCTGAGACACAAGTTTTGAAATCATATCGTGGTGATATAATCGGTTTATCAGCTTTAAGACATAATAAATGTTCACGCATAAGTTTTAAATCAATAACATCAGGAGTATCAAAACTGAAACCGGATTTAAATAAAGCTTCATAACTACCTGCTTCTTGAAGTTCTTTTGAAGTATCTTTGTAATAATCATCCTGACGGATAACTGTATAAATGCCATCTCTTTTTTCTTTAACGCAAGCTTGAATGGTGTTGTCGACAAATACTGTTTTACCTGATGCACTTTCTCCTGTAATACCAATAAGGAAAGTTTTTTTCTTCTCTTGAACAACTTTTCGTGCAATATTCATTATAAAATTGTCTTTAACATGCAAGAATAAAGGTTGTTTTTCTTTTTTGTCTTCATCCAAGATTCCTTTTAGACATTCTACAATATTTGAGATTAAATCCATGTCCAATCTGCTAGAATAAAAATTGTAATCTGTTAATTCAAAAGTTTCCATCATCATTTTACACCATCAACTATTCCGTTTATTAAAACTATTTTACAGTAAACCATTAAATTTTTCTTTCTTTTATTATGAATTGTTAACATTTTCACCAGAAAACAAAGGGCCGATACATTATATTTTTTCTGATTGGTATAATGCCATAAAACCATTATACACATACTATTTACATAATGCACGCACTAAATTTTTTTTGCTAGTTGAAATGTTAAAAATTGTATCAATATTCAATAAAATCAATAAAAAGCATGCCATAAAGAATATCTTTTATTTTTTTGTTACAAAAAACATTATAAGTAGCAAAAAATCTCAAAAACATGTTTTAATGTAGGTATGAAAATTAACAATAATAATCCAATAAATTTAAATAGAAGTTATTCAAAACAAGAAGCATCTGAAGTCAAACAAAATAATGAACGAAGCTATAATGAAAGCGGTTTGAATAACATTGCAGCTTATAATAAAGCCAATGTAAACTTTAAAGGTTATTACGGCGACCAGCAACCTGCAAAAAAAATGTTTTGGATTTTAACAGGTAGAAATAATATCTGCAAAGATGATGAAACAGAGATGAGAACATATCATACACTATCAGGTAAAAAATGGGTTACAACAAATCCAGAAGATTTATTGAAACGTTCACCTGAACAAGCTATCCAAAGTATCTGTACTTTAAACAACCATTATGAAATACCATCTTATGTTTTATCTCCAAATTATGGTGACAAATGGGGCAGACGTGCAAACTATATCGAAATAAATCCAAGAACAGTTGCTTTAACAAAAGGCAACGAAAAACAAGAAGGCTTATTAAATGTGATAAAACTTCTTCCTGCAATTCCGCCATCATCAAAAAGTTATGCAAACTGTATAATTCTTTCTCAACTATATCCGACAATGGGTAATCACGATGATGAAAGAACAGGTGACAGATCTTTATACACAGTTGATTTACATTCAGGGATATCTAAAAATTTAACTTCAAGAAACCTTTCCAGAGGGCAAGAACGCATGGGAGATGATGAACAAGTTAAAGCATTCAATGATTTAGCACATATTCGTGGATTAAAAACAGGTATAAGAATGCCTCTATCAGAAGGACAAATGACTGTACAAGGACGAGCATTCAATTGGGATAAAGATGAAAAAGCATTTATAGATGCTTGTTGCTGGGCTATTGATTTAGGATTTGATTCAATATTCTTTGATAGTGCAAAACACGTTGGTGACTATGATATGGGTAATTATTGCGGAAACGGAAGATTACCAAACTATCAACAAATGCAATATATAACAAACCAAATTCGTTCCAAAACAGGTAGAAACGATATTGCACTGATAGGCGAAAAATGTAATAACGATTCAAGATTTAATAACCTTGGTTTAACTGCTGGAACTGATTGGGGTAAAGCAGATAATTTCGGCAGTGTTATGCATGAATTTAAGCAACAGCGTTGGAATGACGAATACGCAGCAGGTCCTATCATTTCTGATGACAATGATAACGGCAGTTTAAGTTTTGAAACAAGATTAAACAGAATTAAAAACGCATTTAATGCGTATGAAGATATTGGTTATAGATTGCCAACATATATGCAAATGGCAGACTTATTCCCACTCTCCCCTTATACAAATACCCACGACCAAATGATGAGAAGCGAAAACCGTTCAGGATACGGTGACATTGAGAGTGGATACAATAATATATTTAATACATCAGAAGCATCATATCATTATCGTATGAATGTATATAAAGAATTTGCAAATTCCAGCGGACAGTAAATATATACTAATACAATAAACTTACTTATTTACCCCTGTCCGGTAAGTTTATTATAATTTTCTAAATATACTTTTGCTTGTTTTTCTTTGCCAAGTTTTTTATACACATAGGCAAGATTATAATGGAAATCAGGAACAGTATTTTTTAGCTCAACCGCCTTAATAAAAGAATACTTAGCTTTTTTAAGTTCTCCCGCTCTCAAATAAGCACAACCAAGATTGTAATGAGTATAAGGATTATTAATATTATATTTTACAGCCAGTTTGAATTGTTCTATTGCCATATTAAACTTATCATCTGCAAGATAAATATTACCTAAGTTGTAATATGCTTTATAAAAAGTTGCATCTGTTAAAATAGCTCTTCCATACATAAAGGCAGCTTCATCTTTTTTTCCTTTATCCATAAGAATATTACCCATTAACAACCATATTTCAGGAGTTCTCATTTTTTCAGGTATTTTTGAAAAACAGGCTAATGATTCATCAAGATTGTTATCTGTATACAAAGCTATTGCTTGTTGATTTAATTCTGTAAGTTCTTCAAGCTCTCTATATTTACGCCTTTGTTCTTCTTGTTTTTCTTTTGCTATTTCTTCTTTGGTCTTTTCAGCATTTTCCGTTTTTGAGATAACCTTTTCTTCTTTTTTTACTGATTGAGTTGGCTGTATATTTTTATTGGCTTTAACATTTTCTTTTTTAGGTCTACTTTCTGGTTCATTTGTTTTAGTTATAGTTTCATCCTTTTTAGGATTTGTGACTTTATTTTTATCAGTTCTCTTAAGACGATGAACAAACCAGTTAATCTTACCATTTTCAGAAAAGAACGTATCTATTTCTTCAGTAGGATTTGCAGCAGGAGTTCCAATAGTCAATTCCCCTGCAAACGAGTTTAATGCGACACAACAAATCATAAATAATAAAACAGCTATTTTTTTCATAACAAGATTATAAGCTAAATCCAATAATAAATCAAAACAGCAAAAAAAAGAGAGGAGTTAATGCCCTCTCTTTTTCATCAAACTATAACTTCTTACCGCAGGAACCGCAGAAAGTATCATCATCTTTGATTGGTGCAGAACAATATGGACAAAGCTTTTTATTGATAGCATTTTCTGATTTACGTTTTTTGCGTCTTAATAATATCAATACTATTGTCAATATAATTATTCCGGACAGAGATATCCCTGCAATAACACAATTTTTGACATCCCAAGCAATAAACTCAACATGCATTGAATTTGATTCGTTTAAACCAAAATACCACGTCGCACTTTTACCATCATTAAATATATTTTGAGAATTGCACTCAAGCATTTTTACAGGAAGATTCAACGTAAATTTATACTCAGACAATTTAACAACATCATTATTATACCCGTCAAAAATTGAACTAACATCAACATTTACAGTCATATTAACATACTTAAATATAAAATAATCCTTTGAATTATTCTCAACACTAAAATATTTATTCCAACTTTGGGTCAAATCATCAACGGCTATATCTTTCATACCCTGCATACCAAAATAATCCATATCAGTTACAGGAATGATATTAACAAAACCTGCATCCTTGAGAGTGGTAGAAAAACCATCATTTATTTCATCTGCAAACATTGATACATTATTGCTAACCAAACATTTAACAGAATGATTTACAGTTTTATCAGGATTAACTGTTAATTCCTCATCAATTTTCACATTAACACAGCCCGTTAAAAAGAAACTGCATAATATAAGCATAAGTATAGATAAAATCTTTTTCATAATATTTCCTTTCTAATATTTCGAAGAACCAAACACTTTATAATCAAACGTAAATTGAATATCAACACTTTCCCCTTTATATTCTGAAGGCAACGGCCTAAATGGTGCTGTTATTTTAACAGCATTCAACGCTGCTTGGTCTACAGCCGAAACACCTGATGATTTATGCACACGACACGATAATAAATTACCGTTTTTAGCTATTTTAAACAAAAGCACAACTTTTTTACTTTCATTGCCTTTTGGCGGAGTCCAATTAGCCTTAATCCTTTTTTGAAGATCTCTCATATAAGGTCCAAAATCCGGTTCTTTTACTGCTCCAACACTCGAACACCCGCCGCCAGGATTACCTGTGCCTGCAGAACAACCGGTTCCTTTAGATGGAGACGATGGTGCAGATGCATAACGTTTTGCACCAGTACCTGGTGGTGCTACTGCAAATGGTGTTGATTTAGATGACAACAATGAATAAATATTATTAGGATTTTGACGCAGAGTTTCCAATTTATACATTGTCAAAGTTGTAACTTTGTACGCATTGTATATCTTCGACTCAGAAGTTATTGTTTTAAATTTAGTAGCAGGTTTAGCATTTCTTGTATCCATAGAACACTTGTTTTGTTCATATTTCGAATAAACACAAGATTGTGAAATGCCTGCCTTATTCGCATTTGAATGAATAGTAAAAACAACTTCACCTTGAGAAGATTCAACATAATATTTCACATTGAAAAATGTTCCGCTTCCTGTTTTGTAAATATTATCAATATCAATATAAACAGGATTATTATCATTTGGAGTAGTATTTATCCAACATTCAGCACAAACTGCTGATATTGAATAAAATAATATACTTAATAAAATAAGAACTTTTTTAAACATATCATTATCCTGCTGATAATATTTTCCCAACTATGACAAACGGTAAAACTATTATTACCCCAATAACAGTAAATAATCCGCCAAAGAAAGAAGAAATAAAACTTTTCTTTTCTTTAGTTGCACCTGATACATAAGATGTTTTTCTCTTACTATACTTCTTGCTTGTTCCGGAATTATTGTACTGACTTCTTATCTTATAATCAGCACAAGCACGTTGTGCTACAGGATAAAGCATCGAAGTAGTATCAAGCGGCTTGAAACAATCTGAAAAACTATATATTTCAGGATACTCAGGGACAAACTTTTTATCATATAAATAAGTACCAATAACAGCTGTATCCATTGTTGTTGTATCAGTACATACAATATTTATATAATCACCGACACCTTTTTCTTTAAATCGCATTGTATATAATACATAATTTTCATCACACTTGGTATAAGTTGGATTATACCATACCTCAAGTTGTTTATTTGCGGCAGAAAATTCTTTCATCTTAGTCCATTCTCCTGCAAACACACAATTTGAAGCCATAAACATTACCAAATATATTGCAATAATCTTTTTCATAAAATTCTTAATCATTAGTAATAATACCCATTTATTCTATTCATCATTCTTACACAAGAATTATATCCGCTTTCATCACCTTGAGCTTGATATAAACCTTTAGCTTTTGCATAATAAGGATATGCAGCCTTTTTCTGTTTTTGATTATACAAACATGTTGCTATATTGTATACAGCAGCACCACTTTTTTTGTTTAGTGACGCATAATGTTTATAATCTGCCATAGCTTGTGCATATTGTTTTCTATCAAAATAAATATCAGCACGTTCCCAAATTACGTCAGAATAATTTTTATCTAATTTTAATGCATTTCCAAAGTCGCCTAATGCACCACTATAATCATTCATATTCTTTTTCGCAAGCCCTCTTGCATAAAAAAGTCTTTTATCTTTTTTTATTGATAACGCTTTTGTACAGTATTCAGAAGCCTTAAACCAATTTCTTGAATCCATATATATCCAGGCGATTTGTTTATAAACCTCAAATTTTGGAAATCCGTATTGTACAGCCATGTTATAATAATAAATTGCATCATTTTCGTTATCATTATCAAGTGCCGTATCACCCATATCTACATATACATTTGCTATGTATTTATTTGCATCTTTTCTTGGATAACCATACATAACTGCTTTATCAAAATAAGTCTTCATCAAATCAACATTGTTATCACAGTTACAAGAGATTTGTGCAAGATTAACACAGCTTTCAGTCATTATTTTTTTAGAGATTGCAGATTGTGCACATAATTGATTTGTTTCCAAATAATCAATAGCTTTTAAATATAATTGTTTTGCCATACCAATGTATGAATCAGCATTATTCCCACTATATTCTGATATTGTACCTGTTAAACTTACAACTTGCCTAATCATATCAATAGCATCATTTTGATTTATTCTTGTGACATATCTATAAAAATTATCTATATCGCCATTACTTAGGAGAGGAACATTATCTAAATTATGCAAACATTGAGTTAATACTTCTTTGTAAATATCAGCAACAACATAAGTCGTATCTATTTGAGTCTGTCCCTTATCGCCTAGAGCATTTATGTAAGGAGAAGTGATAAGATATGTCATACATCCATCAGAAGTATATCTAACCTTGCATTTGTTAACTACTGCTAAATTTTCAGGATGAACTAATAATCTTGAAGCGGCATATTTTAATCCAATAATATTATCAGAACTGTTATTTATAATTGCAGAAATGTCATGAGGATTTTTCTTAATAATACTTCCATATTCATCAATGTCATTTTCCCATGATAAACGTGACCAGCTTACAAATTTACCGTTAGCATCATATTTGATTGCCTGATATGAAGCCATTTTCTCCGCATAACCCATCTGATGTAAAGCTAATACACAAGGTACATCAACCATTGATATGTATTTTTGAATATCTTCATATCCTGATTTATAATCTCCGATAATAATTTTTGCAGAACCACGATACAAATAACATGTAGAAACATTAGAGCCTAATTCAATAGATTTTGATAAATCTGCAATAGCATTTTTGATAAGCTCTTTATCAGTTCTGCCCGCAACACCTAATCTTGCAAAAGCACGATATGCATAATATGCATTATCCATTAAACTCATATCAACAGCATATTTGTCTAAGTATTCTAATGCTAATGAATATTTTTTCAAACCTACATTAGCACGTGCAAGTCCATAATAAGCTTTTATACTTTGAGGATTTATTTTTAAAATTTCATTAGCAATTCTGATTGTATCTTCATTCTTGTCGTAATCAAAATACATTAACATCAATTTAGTTAATTGTTCTTCATTTTGAGAAGAAAGTTGTTCCACTTTCTTCATATCAGCATCTATCATTTGTTTTGATGCACTTATCAAAGTATAAATCCTCAATCTTCTTAAATAAGATTCAGCATTATTCGGTTCTAATTTAACTACCTTATTGATATCAGCAAGTGTTTTTGGCATATTATTCATTGCTGAATAGCACGCAGACCTTCTAAAATAATAATCCGATACTTTTGGATTTCTCTTTATCAGAACACTCAAATCATTTATCGCATTATTATATTCTTTTAATTTGCAATACGCTTGTGCCCGTTTGTAATATGCACAATCGTATAATGGATCAATAGTAATAGCATTTGTCAAATATTCTAAAGCTTTTCTATCATTATTTTTTTCTATATATGCATAACCAATATTATAATAAGCATCTGCATTCTTTGAATCTAAAGAGACAACTTTTTGAAAAGATTCAATAGCTTTATCATACTCCTCAGTATTATATAAATATAAAGCACCTAATGTATAATTAGCTTCAAGACATCTTGGATTTATAGATAATGCCTTTTTAGCATTTACTGCAGCTTCTGAAGCATCTCCTTTATATCCTAACAATTCTGCCTTATATGCGTATGCTTCATAACCATCAGGATTTATATCAATAGCTTTATCTAAAGTTTTTAATCCTTTGGAAAAATCAAACTTTGATAAATCAGGGTTAACATATTTTCTTAGTAAAGATAAAACTTTTGGATTATAAACTTCCTTGCGTCCTGCTTCAACAAGGCTATTATATTTTTTCAAATTCACTGTTTGAGTTTTTTCAATTTTTATTTTTTGTGTTGGTTGTTCTGTTTTTTCATTTGCAAATCCGTTTGCAGTTAAAAGGCAAACAATACAAACTGCAGCTAAACTATATTTTAAACCTTTTTTCATATATTAAAACCCTTTCTTAAAATAAATCATTTTCAGCTTCTTGATTATAATTTTCTTCCCTAGTCGTTTCCGTATGTGAATAACTATTTTGATTTGAACTGTTAAAATTAGCGTAAGGAATACGTTTTGGTTTCCTTGAATCCATTCTATCAGAACCATTATTTGTTGAGAAAGTTTCATTATTTCGTTTTTGTTTTAACGTAACAAGCGTAGAACCTTCAGAAGTTTGTGATGTATATTCAACAGGAACAACATAGGTTGTATATCTTTCCCAATAACTTTCGTCTGAATCATAGTAATAATCATGCGCTATTTTAGAATAGTATTTATTTTCATATTCCATTGTTAAAGGTAATAAACCGCTTGGATTTGATTCAACAACAACTTCACCTGTACAAAAATACTTATCAAGAGATTTATCATATCCGCTCACAGCAGGAAAACGTAATATAACACTTGCTATTGAAGATTTATCAATCGCTTTAATATATTCGTTATTATCGTTGAAAATACTTATAACTAAATCTTTAACTTCACTTGCTTCACAATTTGGGGTAACACCTTCATCTTGTTGAGAAATAGAACTGTTATAATGCAAAAATATAGCAATCCCAATAATAACAATGAAAACAAATATTAAAACGGATATAAAAATAATACTTGTGTTACTAAGCGACTTTTTATCTTCCGTGATTTTTTCAGAAGTATTATCAAACTTATAACCGCATCCCGTACAGAAAGCTTGTTCCAACTCACATTCTTTACCACAATCAGGACACTTTTTCATGTTCATATTATAACCGCATTCTTCACAAAACTTCTGTTCTTTAGCACATTCCGCACCACATTCAGGACAACGTTTTGTTTCCATATTAGCGCCACAATTTGCACAAAATTTTTGTGGAGAGGTATATTCAGCATTACAAGCAGGACATTTTATTATAGTTTCACTTGCATTTGTCGAATATTCATTATTATTCTCTTCCATACATTTCCCTCAGGTTTTATATTTTATAAAAATTATACAGTAACCAAATCTTCTTCTTCAAGCACTTCCATCAATCTGCTCAAATGTTTCATCAAAGATTTAAATTGAGAGATTGTCAAACTCTGTGCTCCGTCAGAATAAGCTTTATCCGGATTATTATGAACTTCCATCATTATACCATCGGCACCAGCAACGATTGCAGCTTTTGACATTGGTTCTATCAAATATCTCTTACCTGTTGCATGACTAGGATCTACAATAATTGGCAAGTGAGAATATTTTTTAATAACACCAACTGCAGCTATATCCAAAACATTTCTCGTATAACCTGAATCAAATCCTTTAATCCCTCTCTCGCACAAAATAACATTAGGATTACCGTTATACATTATGTGTTCAGCTGCTAATAAAAATTCTTTTATTCCCGCAGCAGGACCACGTTTCAAGATAACAGGCTTATTACATTTACCAATAGCTTTGAGCAATTTGAAGTTTTGCATATTTCTGGCACCAACTTGAATAATATCAGCATAATCACATACAAGCGGTAAATCCAAAGTATCCATAACTTCAGTTGCAACTAGCAAGCCGGTTTCTTCTCTTGCCTGTGCTAAATACTTAAGTCCTTTTTCTTCCATTCCTTGAAAATCATAAGGAGATGTTCTTGGCTTGAACGCCCCGCCCCTTAGGACAGTAGCACCCATTTCTTTCACAGCATGAGCAACTTCCAACAAACCGTCTATATTTTCTTCAACACTACAAGGACCTGCCATTATAACAGGTTTATTTTTACCTCCGATTTTTACACCATTTGCAAATTCTATAACAGTATCTTCTTTTTGACTTTCTCTGCTTGCAAGCTTAAACGGGTCTTGAATAAGTTTTACAGCTCTAACACCATCAAACGAATTTAAAGAATGTGGCTGTACAAGTCTTTTATCACCAATAGCAGCAATAACAGTAAGAACTTCGCCATAATTGATATTTATTTTAAAATCCAAGCTTTCCAAATGTTCAACAACATTGTTGATTTGTTCTTTGGTTGCACCTGGTTCCATAATAATAATCATTTTTGTCTCCTTTATACTGACTGATTTTCTTTACTCAAGCATGCAGAAATTGCGTCAATAATTCTTTTAACACGTATTATTTCTATACCATCAAATTTTTCTTCCAATACATTTGAATCAGGTATAATAATTTTTTTAAATCCAAGTTTGGAAACCTCTCTAATACGTTTTTCTATATGATTGACAGCTCTAATTTCTCCTGATAGACCTATTTCACCAACGATAGCCGTATGAGCATCAATAACAACATCTCTTGCACATGTTGCAACAGCAAGTGCAATCCCTAAGTCTGCAGCCGGCTCCTGTATATCAATACCGCCAATTACATTCACATAAACATCTTGTTTAGATAGGTTCAATCCTACCCTTTTTTCAAGAACTGCTAGTATCTGTAAAACCCTGCTAAAGTCCACCCCATTTGTAACACGGCGAGGGGCAGGATAAGGAGTTGTACCAACAAGTGCCTGAATTTCTACAAGCATTGGACGTGTCCCTTCACTTGTTACTATAATTACGCTTCCTGCCGCTTGTGATTGATTATATTCTTTTAGAAACAATTCACTCGGATTTGTTACTTCTTTCAAACCTTTAGAAACCATCTCAAAAATACCAACTTCGGACGTGTTTCCAAACCTGTTTTTAACAGCTCTCAATGTTCTATATGATTTATATTTATCACCCTCAAACTGCAAAACTGTATCAACCATGTGCTCAAGTACTTTTGGACCGGCAATATTTCCCTCTTTCGTAACATGACCAATCACTATCATTGTTATATTTTCAGTTTTTGCAAGATGCATTAACTCATTACAACATTCTCTAATTTGTGAAACGCTGCCTGCAGAGCTTTGTATATCATTTGAATAAATTGCCTGAATACTATCAACAATAACAACGTCCGGCTTTTGCTCCAATATATGCTTCTTGATAAGTTCAAAATTTGTCTGTGCATATATATATAAGTTATCAGAATTCGTTTGTAATCTATCAGAACGTAATTTCACTTGGCTTGCTGACTCCTCTGCAGAAATATATAAAATCTTTCTTCCTTTAGCAGATAACTCTCCGCCTGTTTGCAAAAGCAATGTTGATTTCCCAATTCCGGGATCACCCGCAAGCAAAATTAAAGAACCTTGAACAAGCCCCCCGCCAAGAACTCTGTCAAATTCTGATATATTAGTAGACAATCTTATTTCTTCACCAATAGTTATATTTTTTATTAAAGTTGGTGGCTGCGAATTTTCAATAAGTACCTTTGCAGAAGAAATATTTTCCTTTGAAACAGTTTCTTCAACAAAAGAATCCCAATTTCCACACTCGGGACATTTTCCCATATATCTCGCTGTTTCATACCCGCATTGCTGACATACATATTTTGTTTTGATTTTCGCCATGCCATAATTATAGCTTAAATCTAATTATTATGCACTTTTTAAATTAAAAATATTAACATCTTGACGAGAGAAAAT
>JAMPEO010000180.1 GCA_023665105.1 Candidatus Gastranaerophilales bacterium
CGGGTCTACGGTCTTTGCCTACACAAAGCCCTACGCCCTCTGCTCGTTCGTTCTTCTGCGACCAGCCGAATAAACCAAGACAGTTTGAGCATTGTTAGCAAATTGTACGCTTATTATTCAGAAATAATGCGAGTTATTTGACTCAATGTCGATTTATACAATTCTCGTGCGAACGAAAGTGTGCCGATGGTTTGCGTTGCTTTGCCATCAAAGCGACCCCGTCCGGAGGACAAGATGTTTAATAAACTAACACTTTGTAACGACATCTTAACAATCCAAAATCAAAAAAGCAATTTTAACCAAAACGAAAACTTTATATATATGGGATAAGTTACAGAGGAATTATTTATTATGGCAGTTGGTGCTCAAGATAGAATTGACAAGCTACTTGTCAAAAAGTATGCTAAAGAACAAGTGGATAACCACGATTTAGGAGTTGCCTCAATGGTAGACCCAGAAAAAATGATGGAAGCAATGAATGATTATGCTGCCGTTCAAAGAAATATGTTAATGATGTCAAATCGGATAGCTGATTTGTGTTCAGGAATAAAAGCTAAGGCTAGGTATGCAACAAAACCAATACAAGCCAGAAATTAGATATACCCACAAAATAACAAAACATAAAAAACAGCAACTTTTTACGGTTGCTGTTTTTAAATTTATTTATACTACATCATTTACTTTTTTAAGAAATCAGGAATTTCAATATTTGTAAATGACATATTTGGAGTTGCAGGTAATGTAGGAGCCGCAGAAGCACCCATTGTATTACCGCCAACTGTTGTATTCAATCCTGAGAAGATTGTATCAATAGATGGAGTTAAAGTTTCTTTAGGAGAAGCAACTGATATTGTTGCAGATTGAGGTTTAAGTTCAAAACCTGTAGCAATAACGGTTACAGAAATTTCGCCTTGTAACTCTTCATCTATAGATGTACCAATAATAACTTTAGCATCATCAAGAACAGCGTCATTGATAAGATTGATAGCATCAGTTAATTCAAATAATGTCATATCAGGACCACCGGTAATATTAACAATCAAACCGCTAGCACCGTTAATAGATGTTTCAAGCAAGTTAGAGTTGATAGCAATTTTAGCAGCTTCCATAGCTCTACCTTCACCTGAACCACGACCAATACCCATTATAGCTGAACCTGAAGCTAACATTACACTCTTAACATCGGCAAAGTCAACGTTGATTAAACCAGGAATTGTGATGATATCTGAAATACCTTTAACACCTCTTAAAAGAACTTCATCAACAACTACAAATGCATCTTGAACACCTGTACGTCTATCAACAACTTCTAATAATTTATCATTAGGAATAACAAGTAATGAATCAACAGCTTCTCTAAGTTTTTCTAAACCTTGAGTAGCTTGAGCCATACGACGTTTTCCTTCAAATGAGAATGGTTTTGTAACAACACCAACTGTTAAGATACCTAAATCTTTTGCGATTTTAGCAACTACAGGAGCTGCACCTGTACCGGTTCCGCCACCCATACCAGCTGTAACAAATACCATATCAGCACCTTCAAGTGCTGCTGTAATTTCTTGTTGTGCTTCTTCAGCAGCCTTTTCACCGATTTGAGGTTCACCACCGGCACCAAGACCGTTTGTAAGCTTTGAACCTAATTGAAGTTTATTCTTCGCTGAAGAATAACCCAAAACTTGTAAATCTGTATTCATAATCCAGAACTCAACACCTGTAAGTCCTGATTTTATCATTCTTTCAACAGCATTTCCGCCGCCGCCGCCAACACCGATAACTTTTATCTTTGCAGGGCTGCCCATTGGTCTAACAGGAGTTTCTGCTGCTGGTTCTTTTCTTCCAAAAATATCCGGTCCTAAATTTTCCACAATCTAACCTCATTTATAATTTGTTTTACGCTAATAATATATTACCATAGTATTGTAAATAGAGAAAATAGTAAAGAAATTTTGCAAAAAAAATCCCCTTTTTTAATATAAATTTATGAAACTTAACATAAACTCCTATTTTTTTGTATCATTTGGGCAAAATTACTCCTTTTAAGTATTTATTACACAAGAAAATTTATGTACCTATTTTGAAAAACCTCCGGAAATAATAGAATAAAAAAAGAGATGATTTTAAATCATCTCTTTTTTGTTATGCAATTTCTGCTTTATCTTTTTTAGGAAGTTGTACAACCTCTGCATTATTTCTATCTTCGACCATTTGCTTGGTTACTACAAATTTATCAATATCACCTTTTGATGGGATATCGTACATAACATCAAGCATAATTTCTTCTACAATAGAACGCAATGCTCTCGCACCTGTTTTACGTTTTATTGCTTCTGTCGCAATTAAATCTACTGCATCAGGCTCAAATTCCAATTCAACACCATCCATTTTTAACAAACACTTATACTGTTTAAGAACAGCATTCTTAGGTTCTGTTAAAATCATCTTAAGAGTTTTTTCATCAAGAGGATCAAGAACGGCATAAATCGGAATACGACCAATAAATTCAGGTATCAAACCGAACTTAAGTAAATCTTCCGGTTGTAATTTCTTAAGCATTCTTGCTGCTTCAAGTTCTTTTTCAGCCTTAGTGCCGGCACCTTTTGCTCCAAATCCAACAGAAGAACCGTCCTTAACTCTATGTCCGATAATCTTATCTAAATCAACAAAAGCACCACCAACAATAAACAAAATGTTGCTTGTATCAATTTGAATAAACTCTTGATGCGGATGTTTTCTGCCGCCTTGCGGAGGAACATTCGCAACAGTGCCTTCAATCATCTTCAATAAAGCCTGTTGAACACCTTCACCTGAAACATCTCTTGTTATAGATGTATTTTCAGACTTACGAGCAATTTTATCAATTTCATCGATATATATAATACCCTTTTCAGCTTTTGAAGCATCAAAATCAGCGTTTTGATAAAGTCTTAATAAGATATTTTCAACATCATCACCAACATAGCCTGCTTCTGTCAAAGTTGTAGCATCTGCAACCGCAAACGGTACATCCAAAAACTTCGCAAGAGTTTGTGCTAATAATGTCTTACCACTACCGGTAGGACCAACAAGCAAGATATTAGATTTTTGAATTTCAACATCAGAAGTATCTTTATTGTGTTCCAAACGTTTATAATGGTTATAAACAGCAACTGACAAAACCTTTTTTGCATCGTCTTGACCAACAATATGTGCATCAAGATGAGCTTTGATTTCGTGAGGTTTTGGAACAGATTTAAGTTCTTGTTCAGTCGATTTATCTTCTTGAGATGTTTCCTTTTCTTTATTTTCAAAAAACTCTTCATCAAGAATTTCATTACAGAGTTCTACGCATTCATCACAGATATAAACCTCAGGACCTGCAATAAGTTTCTTAACTTGATCCTGTGTTTTTCCGCAAAATGAGCATTTTAGTCTGCTATCGCCAGTCATATATATCTCCTATAATGCTTCCTTAGAAATAACTTTATCAATCATACCGTATTTTAAAGCTTCATCCGGAGTCATGATATAATCTCTATCTGTATCTTTTTCAATCTTAGCAATATCTTGTCCTGTGTTAGATGCCAAGATTTCGTTCAAAGTCTTCTTAATTCTTAAGATTTCTTGAGCTTGGATTTCGATATCAGTAGCTTGACCTTGAGCTCCACCTAAAGGTTGGTGAATAAGAACTCTTGAATGAGGTAAAGCCATTCTTTTTCCTTTTGTACCTGATGACAATAGGAAAGCACCCATAGATGCAGCTTGACCTAAACAAATTGTACTAACATCAGCTCTAATGTGTTGCATTGTATCATAGATAGCCAAACCTGCTGTTACACTACCACCCGGACTGTTAATATATAACATAATGTCTTTTTCAGGATTTTCACTATCTAACAATAATAATTGTGCAACAACCAAATTTGCAACCATATCATCAATTTGTGTTCCTAAGAAAATAATTCTTTCTCTTAACAATCTTGAAAAAATGTCGAATGAACGTTCACCTCTACTAGATTGTTCAATAACTACAGGTACAAAACTCATACTTATAATCCTTTCTCTTCAATAATATTATACATCTTATTTTGCTTTTACAAAATTAACTTTGTTATTTTCAACCAAGAAGTTAATAACTTTCTCGTTAAGTATTTGTTGAGAAATATTATTAATCATACCAGGATTTTGGAACATATATTTTGCAAAAGTTTCTTTATCCATCTGATAAACAGCACTCAAAGAATCAAGTTTTTCAGACATTGATTTCTGATCAACAGTAATGC
>JAMPEO010000181.1 GCA_023665105.1 Candidatus Gastranaerophilales bacterium
AAATACCTTCGTTCGCAATAATTTTGTTGGGCGGAGTCGGAGGTCCTTTGCACAGTGCTACCGTTGCTGTGTTTTCTAAACTTATACCTGATTTATCAGAAAAACCATCAGAATACGTTAACAAATTATATAATACGTTCCTGACAATAAGTATTATTTTCTTTACAGCATTAGGAATTTTATTTTTTGTATTTGCACCGCAAGTAATGCAGATTATAATTAACAACGGTACTGCTGGTATGATTGCACTTGCTGCGAAACATTTACAAATAATGACTCCGGTTTTTATTGTAGGTGGAATAGTAGGAATCTATTATGGACTTCTCATCACATATAAAAAGTTTATGTTACCAAACTTTTCACCTATTGTAATGAGTATAGTCATAATACTTGGAGTTTGCGGAGTGAGTTTATTCCGTAATGATTCAAACTGTATGGTTCTTGCTTGGGCAACCACACTTGGAGCTATTTGCCAATTTTTACTACAATTTCCACAAATTAGAAAAATTGGATTTAGATTTAAACCAAATTTCTGTTTCTGGAACAATCCTGAGCTTAAAACTTTAATAGAATTGGTTTTTCCGGCAATACTAAGCTCAACTATCGGTCAATTACACATATACATTGATATGTTTTTCGCATCTTCACTGAAATCAGGTGCTTGGACATCATTAGGATATGCAAACAGAATTTTTCAATTTCCTGTAGGTATTTTAGTTACAGCATTTTTGGTTCCGCTGTTTCCTTTATTTACAAGACTTGTAGCTCAAAAAGATATGGATGGAATACGTTCTTATTTCAATAAAGGTGTCGGACTTTTATTTTATGTAGCAATACCAATAATAATAGGAATAGCAACTGTTGGGATGGATTGCGTAAGACTTGTTTTTGAGCGTGGAGAATTTGATTATAACAGTTCAGTTATGGTATTTGATGCGTTATTATATTTGTCTGTCTCAATATTACCTTATGTTTTCAGAGATTCTATAACTCGTGTTTATTATGCATTTGATGATGCCAAAACACCTTTCATCGTAGCAGGTTCTTCAATAATTCTAAAAATATTATTTAACTACATTTTTATCAACCTTATGGGTATGCAAATAGGCGGAATAACTCTTTCAACATCACTTGTAACACTTTATAATGCTGTTGGGCTTGGAATACTCATTAACAAAAAAGTTAAACTTAACTATAAGGATTTGTTCATAAACCTTTCAAAAATGATTTTTGTAGGTGCAATTTCCTTAATTCTATCGTTTTATACAGCTAAATTTGTTGGTATTATTTGCGAACAAATATTTACGCAAACAATATTTGAAATCATAAGAATTACTTCTGTTTCAATAATTCTTGCTGTTTCTTATATCTTGTTGAGTTTAATTTTCAAGGTTGGGTATGTTAACGATGTGAAAGATAGAATCCTTTCAAGATTTACAAAATAAGCTTAGTCTAAATCACGATTACGATAAAGATTTGATTTCTTCTTGCGAATACGTTCATTTTTCTTTTTCGTACGGTTAGAGACACCTTTATAGGCATTATCCAAAGATATTTTTGCTAACTCTTTTTTGTTCATCCTATCACGAAAAGTTAGCCAATAAACACCCTTTACATCATGAACACCAAATGACATTTTACCAATAAACCTATCTCCTGGTTTAATCTGCTGAAACATCAATCCGGTATCTCCAAATACAGACGGATAAAATACCTGTTTGTAATCATTCGTTAAAGTAACATCCATGCCTGAAAAAGTTTTGTCAGATAGATTTTCAATTTTTAATGTTAACGTAATTGTATTCGGCTCACCAAATGGATCTTTTTCATACTCAAGATTTGTAATTGCAACATTAAAACCGGGATATTCTAATTCTTCTTGTAACAATGCTTCGTCACGATAAACAGGTAGCTCAAGTGGTGCTTTTAGCTTTATCTTAATTTGATCACCAGGTGTGATAAGAGCATTCTTACCCTTACGATAAAGTGACATAGCAAGCCCAACCGTACCACCAATAGCCGCACCTCCTGCAACAGTGTACCCTTGAGAAGCTATAGCAGCTTCCAAGCCCAAAGTATTTAAAGCAAGCCAACCACCCGCAATGCCACCAACAGTAGTATAACCGATATCAGTTGCAACAATTTTTCCAAACTGTTTTACAGGATTGAGTTTTGTAGACATTCCACCCTCAATAGGAATTTTTCTACCGTCAGGTGTAACAAGATAATCAAAATTCAATGATACGTATCCGTCACGTCCGAGACGTTTTGCATCTTTTGATTGAGTTATAACACCATGAGCAACCGTTCCTTTTGGGAGTACAACACCATTTTTACCAACGTCGTTTGTAACTTTCGCAAAAAACTCATCACCTTCAATAGAAAGATTACCGTCAATGACCTGTTCCACAGTCATTTCAATCGCATCGTGTTCATCTATCTGTTTATATTCACCCGTAAATGTATGTAATGGTAATTCTTGCTCTACAGATTCAAAAACACCGCCTTTAAGCATATCTGCCATAACCGGCAAATTTGTCATCATAAATATAAATAGGACTAACAATGATACAATTTTTTTCATATTAATAAGATAACATATTGACATACTTTTGTCATATCAAAAAGCCCTTCTTCACAAAAGGGCTTTTATCTTATCATCATTAGTGTTTATTTTCTACCAATTAGAAGCACCTCTATTTGATACTTGCCAGAAGGTTATATCCCAAGCATTACCGTCATTTTCTTTAATAGAAATAATAGACTTGTTATTGTCATAAGGTACAACTGTTTCTGTTATATCACCATTTTTATATTGTTCTAAAAGTTTTGCTTTACCTTCAGCAAAATTTCTATGGAATTCTATAGATTCATCTATTGTTTTACCTAATTCTGCCTTAGCATAATCTGCTGCGGTATTGTAGTAACGATTGTCACACAATGGTTGCAAAAGACCCATTGCATTATCTTCTACTTGTTGTCTTATTACTCTGCTTTCTAAATATGAAGCTTTAGGATTACCATGTAAAGCTGAGCTTATTAAATTTAATGCAAAACTCATAGGATGTCCACCAGCATAAACACCGCTTTCTTTCTGTGCAGTTTCAATAGCTTTTTCTACATCAGGAATCTTTGTAATACCATCTTGGTGAGCCTTCAGCATAACATTACTACGTTCAATTTGAGCTAGAGCAGCTTCTTGACCTTTACCTGTCAACAAGAAATTAAACATACTATCTGCTGATTCTGTTTTATGTGTAACCATTTCCTGTATTGTTTCAATAGCTTTATCGGGCATTACGGTATCTAATTCTTCAAAAGATTTTACTTTTGCCATTGGTTCATACTTAGCAGCATATTCTTTAGCAGCTTTTAATTCAGCGTCTTTTGCAGCAAGTTCTTCATTCTTTGCACGTATTATTCTTGCACAATCTTCTCTAACAGAATCTGCACCCATTGATTTTGCTTCATTAAGTTGTCTTGGAACATCTGCTAATTTATTTTCTGCCAAGTTGCGAGCTTTTATATTAGCTTCGTTATTTTGTGTTAAAACTTGAACTCTACCTAACAATGACTCAACTACATCAGCAACTTTTTCAGATTTTGGTCCGAAAGTACCTTTTACTGCATTCATAACGTCATCAACAATGACTGTTTCACCTTTTGCCATTTTGCTAACAAATTTTTCACCTAACGCACCTCTGAATGAAGGATTGTTGTTTCTTGAATTTACGTTCATACTGCTTACGTTGCTAATCATATTCATCTTTATTTCCTTTATATTAAGTCCCTACGAATTAAACCAATGTTCAACAAGAAAAGAATTACCATTACCTAAAGTTTTTTGTTTAACATCACCAAATTCATTAAACATTTTTTTTACTTCAGGCTTAATAATATCTTTGCCGGAATTTTCTTTTACTACAGCATCTGCTAATTTTACAGCATTTGTTTCAGCATATTCTTTAATGAACGGATTTGCTGTAACAATATCAACTTTTTTGTTAGCAAATAATGCTTCTTTTATCATTTTTATAACATTTGGAAGAGTTTTATCTTCACCAATAATTTTTTGTGCAGTTTCTAAAACTTTTTCCGAATTATTTCCAAAAACAACAAAATCTGCAATTTGATTATATGCATGTTCTTTAGCTCCTCTAGAGGAAGTCTTGTTATTAGTTTTTTGTAGAATAGAATTATTTTTTATTGAATTTTGTGAAAC
>JAMPEO010000182.1 GCA_023665105.1 Candidatus Gastranaerophilales bacterium
AAATAGTTTAAAATATTTTTTACTACCATTTTTTACCATAAGGATAATTTTTTTATTTTGTAAAAAGTTTTAAGTTTATTTTATGAACATATATAAAATAATATACTTTATTTCTCATGTGTGTAACAATAGAAATATTGATAAGGAGGAGAAATAATGAAAGATAAAGCTTTTTTAATGATACCAGGACCTACACCAGTTCCGGAATCAGTAATGTTGGATATAGCAAAACATCCTATAGGTCATAGAAGTACTGAGTTTTCCTCCATATTAGAAGAAGTTTATACAAATTTAAAATATGTTTTTCAAACAGAAAATGATGTATTTATGTTTACATCGAGTGGTACAGGTGCAATGTGTGCTGCATTAGAAAATTTGATAAATGAAGGTGATAAGGTTTTATCACTTGTTTTAGGTAATTTCGGTAACAGATGGGCTAAAATAGCAGAATCAAGAGGAGCTGTTGTTGAAAAAATAGAAGTTCAAGCTGGAGAAGTAATAAATCCTGAAGTTTTAAGAAAACGTTTAGAAGAAGATACTAATAAAGAAATTAAAATAGTTACATTAACTCATAGTGAAACTTCAACAGGTGCAGCAAATGATATAAAAACACTTTGTTCAATTATAAGAGAACATGGTGCATTATCAGTTGTTGATGGTGTTACCAGTGTATGTGCTATGCCTTGCAAGCCTGATGAATGGGGAATAGATGTTCTTGTTTCAGGTTCTCAAAAAGGATTTATGATACCACCGGGATTAGCGTTTTTAACGGCAAATGAAAGAGCATGGAAAGTTTATGAAGAATGCAAGCACCCAAGCTTCTATTTCGATTGGGCTGCTCACAGAAAGTCTGTAAGAGCTAATTCAACTCCGTTTACACCTGCTGTTAATTTAATAGTAGGTTTAAATACTGCATTAAAGATGATAAAAGATGAAGGTATTGATAATATGAATGCTCGTCATAAACGTCATTCTATGGCATTAAGAGCTGCTGTACGTGCATTAAATCTTGAATTACTTGTAAAAGATGATGAAAATGCAAGTTATTCAATAACTTCAATACTTCCGCCGGAAGGAATATCTGTTCCTGATATAAGAAAAACTCTTAAAGATGATTATGATATCGTTGTTGCAAATGGTCAAAATCAACTTAAGGATAAAATATTTAGAATGGGTACTTTAGGTTTTGTCTGTGATAGAGATTTGATGGCTTCTGTTGCTGCACTTGAGGCTACACTCGATAAATTAGGACATAAATTCACTAAAGGTGAAGGTTTAAAAGCACTTATGGAAAATTTGAAATAAAGGATTAAATAAAATGAAAGTTTTAGTTACTGATAAAATAAACGAGTCAGCAGGAAAAATAGTTGAAAGTGTTGCTGAAGTAGATTTTTTACCAACAATGTCAGAAGAAGAACTTGTTGAAAAAATTTCTCAATATGATGCACTTATGGTTAGAAGCCAAACAAAGGTTACTTCAAAAATTATAGAGGCTGGGAAAAATCTTAAAATTATTGGTAGAGCCGGAGTTGGGGTTGATAATATTGATATTGAGGCTGCTACTCAAAACGGTATTATCGTTGTAAATTCACCAGATGGAAATACAATGGCTGCGGCAGAACATACTATTGCTTTGATGCTTGCAATGGCTAGAAACATAGCCCCTGCTGCGACTTCTACAAAAGAAGGGAAATGGGATAGATCAAAATTTACAGGTTGTGAATTATATAAAAAGACTTTAGGTATTATCGGTATCGGTAAGATTGGTTCTCATGTTGCTGAAGTGGCTAAATCTCTAGGAATGAAAATTGTAATTTATGATCCGTTTGCGTCAAAAGAGTTTGTTGAAAAAATGGGCGGAGAATATGTAGAAAAACTTGATGACTTTTGGGGAAAATGTGATTTTATAACTGTTCACGTTCCAAAAACAAAAGATACTGTGAATTTAATAAATAAAAATACTATCTCAAAGATGAAAAAAGGTGTTAGACTTGTGAATTGTGCAAGAGGTGGGATTATAAATGAGGCTGATTTGAAAGAAGCTATTGAAAATGGACAAGTTGCTGCTGCAGCGATTGATGTTTATGAAAATGAACCTCATATAGAAGAATGTCCTCTAATTCATTGTACCGGTAATATTGTTTTGACGCCGCATTTGGGTGCGAGTACGCAAGAAGCTCAAATGAATGTTGCAATAGATGTTGCGGAACAAATAAAGGAAGTTCTATCAGGTGGTTCTGCTTCTTCTGCTGTTAATATCCCTTCTTTAAGACCTGATAAACTTGAACCTGTAAAAGACTATATGCAGATAGCTGAAAATTCAGGAGCTCTTGCGAGTCAGATTTCTAATGGTGTTATAAAATCAATAGAAATAACAGCACAAGGTGATTTAGCAGAGTTAGATATTCAGCCATTAGAAGTGGCTGTTCTCAAAGGTGCGTTATCTTCAATGCTTGAAGGTGTTAATTATGTTAATGCTCCTGTTATTGCAAAAAAACGTGGAATTGATATTATCTCTACACGTTCAAAAGTAAAATGTAATTTTGCAGGACTTTTGACTATTAAATTAACAACTGATAAAGGAGTATTTATTGTTGCAGGAGCTCTTGTTGCAAAAGATATTCCAAGAATTGTTAAAATTGACGATTATGAAACAAGTATAAGACCTGAAACACACATGTTGCTTGTTCCTCACGTTAATAAACCGTCTATGATTGCAAAGGTTGCACAAGTTATCGGTGAAAATTGTATAAATATTGGTTCTATGAACGTTGTACAAAAGCATGATAAGCATGAAACTGAATCAATTATGGTTATAAATATTGATTCAGAAGTTAATTCTAGTGTGCTTGATGAAATTGAAAAAATTGATGGTGTTCATAATCCTAAGTATGTAAGTTTGAATGTATAGGGAACTGTAATGAAATTAGCTGTTTTTGATTTTGATTCAACTCTTATGGATGGTGAAACTCTTGAATTTTTAGCAAAAGAAATCGGGATAGAAAAAGAAGTAAAAGAAATTACTGATAAAGCTATGGCAGGTGAGCTGGATTTTTTTGAAAGTTTACAAAAACGAGTATTTTTGTTGAAAGGCTTAAAAGAAAGTGTTGTAAATGAAATCTGTTTAAATTTACCGACAATGAATGGTGCTGAAAAAACTGTGCAGTTTTTAAAAAATAAAGGATATACCGTCGTATGTTTTTCCGGTGGATTTAAAAATGCTACAGTTCCATTTGTTAATAAACTTGGTCTAGATTGTGATTTTTCTAATATATTACATACTAGGGACGGTCTTTTAACAGGTTGTGTTGGTGGCGAAATGATGTTCAATGATAGCAAAGGGCAAATGTTGCAACGTTTACAGAAAATAATGAATATCACTCCTGCTGATACAATTACTATTGGTGATGGGGCAAATGATTTGAGTATGTTTAAATATTCTGATAGAAGAGTTGCTTTCTGTGCAAAACCTATTTTAAAAGAACAAGCAAATATTATTATTGATACAAAAGACCTGACAGAATTGCTTAATTATTTGTAATATCTTGTATAAAAAAGACAAGCTTTGAAGTATAATCTTGGTATGGGGAAGAAGATTAGTATATTAGGTTCCACAGGTTCAATCGGAACGCAGGCTTTAGAGGTTATAGAGAAACTTGGAGATAAGTTTGAGATAGTTTCACTTTCTGCCGGTGGTAATATTGATTTGCTTAATGAGCAAATTGCAAAATTTAAACCTAAATCTGTGTGTGTATCTTCTAATCCTGAAAAAGTTGTTGGATGTAATAAAGTTTTTGTTGGTTCTGACGGGCTTGAAGAAATTTGTTCAAATACAGAAAATGATATTATATTGGTTGCTGTATCGGGTAAAATAGGTTTGAAACCTACTATTACAGCAATAAAAAACCATATTAATATAGCACTTGCTAACAAAGAAACTCTTGTTATGGCAGGTGATATTGTTATGAAACTTGCAAAAGAAAATGGTGTAGGCATTATTCCAGTTGATAGTGAACATTGTGCTATACATCAGTGTATTAAAGATATATCACAAGTGTCTAAACTAATTATTACTGCTTCAGGGGGTCCATTCTTACATAAAACACTTGATGATATGAAATCTGCAACTGTAGAACAGGCTCTTGCTCATCCTCGTTGGAATATGGGTAGAAAAATAACTGTTGATAGTGCTACTCTTATGAAT
>JAMPEO010000183.1 GCA_023665105.1 Candidatus Gastranaerophilales bacterium
TATTGCTGATAAAATCCAGAAATTGATGGCACTATTCCAAGAGAACTGTTTGATAATATATCCTGTTCCGACTCCTGATAATATTGCACCAATATATCCAAACATTCCGCAGAAACCTGTTACGGCAGAAGCAACTTTCTTTGAACTTGATTCTACAGCAGATAATCCGCCAATTAAAACTTGCGGACCGCAGGTAAATACTCCTATTGCAGAAATGTAAACATAATCCATAATAGTATTTGTGTTTATTTTGAACATATAAATACAAAATGCTAAAATTGATAAACAAAGAATATTTACAGGAGCACGTTTTCCGCCAAAAAACTTATCTGATACATATCCTGCACCTATAGTTCCTAGTACACCTACTAATGGTAGGAAGCTTAATCTCTTAGCTGCTTCTGTAATAGAATATCCTCTTGTATCTGTTAAATACATTGTAATCCAATCGAATGTACCATATCTAACAACATATACAAAAATATATGCAAATGCTAATAACCAAACTGTTGGATTTTTAATAATATATTTCTTGAAAATTTCCATATATGAAACATTTTCTTCTTCTGAAATTTCTTTTACAGGTTCAACATAATCAGGGTCTTTGTATTTTTCAATATCAGGCAATCCGATGGTTGAAGGTTTATCTTGCAGATTTTTGTAAAAGAAATAACAGAAAATAATTGCTAATATAGCAGGAACATAGAATACTGATTCCCAGCCATATTTAGTTATTAACCAACCGGATAAGATTGTACTAAGATACGTTCCCACTTCGTGAGAAGATGACCATAGTGACCATTTGAATCCACGTTCTTTATTAGCAAACCAGTATGATAAATTTTTAGCAATAGGCGGGAAACCCATTGATTGAAACCATCCGTTTACACCCCAGAAGAAAGCCAATAACCATAACAATATTGAAACCGGCGGCATTCCGAATATAGAAATAGGTGTTGATGGAATAAAGTGTGCACATAGAATAAACAAAATATTTACTAATGCTGATATAAATAAAGCAGTAGGTAAAATTCTTTTTGCATTTGTGTTGTCTGCAATCACACCGTTAATAAATTTACCAAACGCATACGAGAAGTATAAAGAACTTCCTAAAAGCCCTAATTGTATTGTGTCGTAACCTAAAGCATCACGCATAGCAGGTAGTGCTATTGAAATATTTTTTCTACAAGTGTAGAAGATTATATAGCCAAAAAACATTGATAAAAATATTCTCATTCTCCATTGAGCGTATGTTTTATCAATCAAAGCTTTATCTGTGATTGGCTCTTTGTCTTCCGGTATACGGTAAAAGTGTTTAATAGATTCAAATATCTTCATGTTTAATTTTCCCCTTGTCTGCTTTCAGATTTATTATCACGCAAACATAGAAAAAACTAAATATTTTTATTTGTTTCCGGTGTATTATTTTGAGCTGGCTTTTGTGTTTGTGTAAGAATTTTGTTGCAGAATTCTTTTAAATTCTTTGTGTGAACCATTGCTTGTTCACCAATGTTATCAAAAATGTTTTTCTTATTAAATTCTTCGCCTTCGTAAAGTTTTGGTTTAATGAAACCTAATTTTTTAGATTTTTCACCTGCCGGAACAGACAAGAACGGAGAAACAATACGTTTAATAAAGTATTGACAGATGATTACGGACAATAATGCAACGGCACCTGATGTAACTGATTTTACGCCTTTTAAATATTTAGCGGCATCAGCTGATTTATTTGAAGGTTTTAGTTTATCTGCCATATTTGTGTAAAAATGTTTAACCCATTTGTTTTCAACAAATTTGTTCATCATTTTTTCGATAGGTTTTACTGCTAAAAGTTGAAGCCCTATATTTATACCGCCGTTGGCAAGGTCGTAATTGGCAACGTCAGCTCTTTGTTGAGGAGTCATTTCTTTATTTTTACGGGCTTGAGAAACGTATAAATAACATCCAACAGCATCTTTTAATATTAGAGATGATGCAATTTTTGCTGTTGGTGAAAGGTTTTGCATTTTGTTCCATACTCCGCTAATTCCGCCCATTATTTCACCTCATCTTTCTGTGTTTGAGGTGTAGTAATTTGTTCGGTTTGCACGGTTTGTACAGGTTGTGCAATTACTTCTGTTGCTATAGGTTGTCCTGCCGGTTCTGTTTGTGCAGTTATTTCTGTTTGCACAGTTTGTGCTGCTGGTTCTGCTTGTGCAGTTGAAAGGATTTGTTGTGTTGTTGCTTGCACAGCAGCAACTGTTTGTTCTGTTGGTACAGCTTGTCCTGAAGATTGATTATCAGTTTGTTTTGGTTTCTTGAAGTTATCTATTAACGCTTTTAATTTTGGGTGTGCCCAGTTTAGAGCGTAGCAGCTTGCTGAAACCATAAACAAGTTTACACCTAATGATAACCAGAATTTTTTGTTACCAAATATTTTTTGTGCTTTTGTATTTTTTACATTTATGTATTTTTTTAATTTTTCGGTTTTGTCGGTAAATAATTCAGGGGATTCGCTTCTAAGTATTTCAATACCTTTTTCTGTGTTGAATGCATCTTGTCTGGCTTTTAGTTCTTTTAATTTCTTTGTTTCAAAGCCCATCATTTCAGCCGCTTTGTCAAAAATAGAAAGTTTGGCTTCTTTTCTCATTTCGTTTAAGGAGTCTTTGTGTCTGTATGCAACTAAATCTTTTAATTCTCCTGTTACTAAATCAGTATCTTTTATATCAATATTCTTAGCTGATAGTTCTGTAAGTTTTGCTTTTAATAAATCGTTATGTTTTCTTTCTACAATGGTATCTTTTATAAATTTGTTTTTTCTTTTGTTGATTTCTTTAGCAAGTTCTTCATCTGTAATTTCTAATCCGACTTCTTCATAATTAGTTCTAATTTTGTTTTCAAGTTGTTTTTTTAGAGGACTGTCAGGAGAGTTGAATTCTGTTTCAACTTGTGTGATTTCGTCTTTTTTAATGTGTTTTGCGATGAATTTTTTATCAGGTATCAATGCTCCTAAAACGTTATCATCAAAGAACTTATGAGCAAGCTGCGAATTGTTTTTATACGCAAGATTATTGATAGCATTATTTACAAGGAAAGTTGCAGGAACTTGAAAACCTAGTGCAAAACCGGCAGAAAGAGGTTGTCTTATGGCTTGAAAAGCTTTCTTGTCTTTATCTTCTTTGTCACCTTTGCCCGGACTGCAAAGTATGATTGCAGGAGCTATAATCCCTGTTCCAATCGCAGCGATAAATGCGTTTGTAAATTCAGTAACTTCGTTCATTGAACCGGAAAGGTTTTTTAACTTAAGCCACATTTGTTTTTTTAGTTGAGGTTTACTGCCTGCAAATGATATTTGATTTGTAGGCATTTTAGAGAACGTGTTATTCTTTGCCGCATTTAAACTGTTTGTTTGTTTGTTTGTTTGCGGCATATTTTGGCGTGTATATGGCTTTATTTGAACATCGTAATCCATTTAAAACCTACCTTGTTTTCTTTTTAGTAAAACCTTCTATATATATAAAAGCATTAATAATAATAAAATTGCTGTTTTTGGGTTTATAAATGTAATAAATCTTATTATTGTAGTTAGTACATTAGTAAAGATTTGAAAAAAAAATTTGCTTGAAAAAAGTAGAATTCTACCAAAATAATTTGATAGTATATTTACAAAGTTGCGTAAAAATCTTGTTTGATATACTCTAATAATGGTTAACTATGTAATTATAATTATAAAAATAAAGGTGAAAATATGAAAATCGATTTTGAAAAAGAATCCCAAAATGTTGCAAAGGTAGAGATTGAAATCCCTGCAAAAGATGGTTTAGACGCTTATAACAGAGCTGTGAAAGTTTATGCACAACACGTAAATATTCCGGGTTTTAGAAGAGGAAAAGCTCCAAGAAATATCGTTGAGCGTCAAATTGGTAAAGAAAGAATTGTGTCAGAAGCATTAGAAACATTATTGCCACAAGCTTTCAGTAAAGTTATTTCTGAAAATAAATTAGAAGTTTTGACCCAACCAAAAGTAGAACATTATGATTTTGAGGTTGGTAAAGATGTAAAAGTTACTGCTACTATTGAATTAAAGCCGGAAGTAACTTTAAAAGAATACAAAAACATGACTGTTGATGTTGAAGAATTTAGCACACCTGATGATGCATTTGATAAATCATTAGACAATTTATTGAGCCAGTCAGCTAAAT
>JAMPEO010000184.1 GCA_023665105.1 Candidatus Gastranaerophilales bacterium
GAACAAAATATGGCTAACAAACTTATAGAACTTGGGGATTATGATTTTGTGTCTGAGTTGTACAAAGATGATGATTTTGTTCAAAGTTGGATAGCTTACAAACAAAATAAGCCTGTGCATTCGGTTATACTTGCACAGAAAGCAATGAAAGAATTGTTACCTAAACCAAAATATGATGATGTGCGTTGGAGACTTGTGTATCCTTTATATTATTATAGTTATGTCGATAAATATAAAGGCGAACAAGATCCTTTAATGATACTGTCTATTATTAGAGAAGAAAGTCATTTTAATCCTGAGATTCAGAGCCCTGTCGGTGCTATGGGATTGATGCAGTTAATGCCTGCAACTGCTTCTGAAATAGCTGTTGCATACGGATTAAAATGTAATTTGCAAAACCCTGAAAACAATATTCAACTTGGTAGCCTTTATTATTCTCAGATGAAACATTTTTTGTGGGATAAAGATGTTTATGCTGTTATGGCGTATAACGGCGGCGGCGGAAGTGTCAGAAATTGGACGCAACAACTTAAATATAGAGATATTGATGATTTTGTTGAAAAAATACCTTATCCTGAAACGCAAATGTATGTGAAGAAAGTACTTCGCAGTTATTGGAATTATTCAAATATATACTAGTAATGGTTTAATTTTTTGTTATTAACTAGGTAGCAAGGGTAATCTTTGGTTGATAAAGTTAACTAATTCTGGTGATTATTCTTTTTCTAAATGTGGATAATATTAGAGTATGAAATTTGTGAAATTTTTAAAGTTAATAAATAAGAAGGTCGAGAAATACGATAAAATGGCTCAAACAAATCCGTTTATGATTCCTCGTAATATTACAGTTGTGTGGGTGGAAGATACAGATAAACCGGTTCCTCGCTTTGAGAGGTAACTGTTCCCACCGAAGGGAGCCTGTTCATTACAGGCTCTTTTCTTGTATTGTGATAAAATTAGATTATGAAAAGAATCGTATTGGGTTTAATAGGTATTTATCAAAAAATTTCTTCTCTCACTCCATCGAGATGTAGATTTTATCCGACTTGTTCTCAATACACAAAGGAAGCCATAATCAAATACGGACTGTTCAAAGGCGGATGGATGGGTATAAAACGTATTTGTCGATGCCATCCTTTAAATGATGGTGGTTATGACCCTGTTCCGTAATTAAAAACAGGTATTTGACAATACCTGTTCATGAAAAGTTCTAAATTAAGCAATCAGACCGAGTTTTAATTTGTTTAGTTCGGCAAGTTGTGTTGCACCAATCATCTTATACCCGATATCTGTTTTTGCTTGTTCATTTTCTGGAATTTGTAATCCAAATGAACTACTATTGTTTGTGTCAGTTACTTTAATCAAACCGATTTCTTGGGTCGTCTGTGTACCCTCGATTGTTTGCGGTTGCCCGCCAATGTTGTTTAGTGTAGATGAAAAATCTTTGTTTGTTCCCTGTATACTGTTTAGGTTTTGTTCAGAGTTTGTTGCTAAAGTTGTTTGTTTCTTTTGGAGTTCTGCTTGTTGTAAAAGCTGTCTATCAACACTTAAGTTTCCTGTAGGTCTAACACCAAGTGATTGAAGTCTGCGAATTACTTCCAGTACTTCACGATTTACAGGGGTTTGATTTATTGAACTTATTGCTGAAACCATTTCTAGCCCTTACTCTACTTAACAACGTGATAGTTGAAATAAAAATTTCATCTCTACACATGATACATGTACCAAAAATTTTTACATTTGTAACGTAATTTTAAGTAATTTACATGTTTTTGTAACAAATCTTAATAAATGCTCGAAGTAAAGCAATTATCATGGTTTGAAATACTTTATATAGATGTAAGGTTAGTTTAGTTTATTTTTAAGGATTGGTTAGAATGGCAGTTACAAATACTGTGAGCACAACACAAAGCACACAAACAGCGAATTATGGTATTACAAATACAACAAATAATATGAACAATATGAATGCATTTCCTATGATGTTTGGTCCATCAATGGCGAATGATTATTTTGGATCTCAAGCATTCGGTACAGGTTCAATTTATACAACTCAAGCTGCTACTCCAACAGTTGCAACAGCACCTGCTACACAAACTCAACCGACTGCAGTAACAACACCTGAAATTGAAATTCCTAATATTTTTGATAAAGCTCCTGATAATTATGCATCAGCATTATTGCAAGGTCATGCTATTGAATCAAATCCAGCATTAAAGCAAATGCTTGAGCAGTCTTTGGCTGAACAAAATATAGCACAAACTACTCAAACAGCACCTGCACAAGCTTCTCAAACTACAATAGCTCAAGCAGCAGCTCCTGCTGTTCAACAAACATCTCAACCAACAATGCAAGATTATTATATAGCAACTCAAATTGCTAACCAATTTGCAAATGCGACTCCTATTGCTCCGTTAAATAGCACAGATGCATTTATGCAATCTCAACCTGGTTTAACATTCACTCCGGGTGCTAACAGACCGTTGAATGTTTCATATACAGCATAAAATGAACCTAAACAAACCTAAAATACAATAAACTAAACTTTTAACAATATCCTTATTTTTGTAAGGGTATTGTTTTTTATTGAGAAAAAAGAATCTCCCTTGTTTGAATGATTTTGTGTTTTTTGAAATATTTTTGGTGGTATTATATTATTATGGCGTTAACTTATGAGGAAGTAGTATCACAGATTAAGGATAGGTTAGATATCGTAGATGTGATTTCGCAAACCGTTGTGTTGAAGAAATCAGGTGCGAACTATTGGGGTTTGTGCCCGTTCCATCAGGATAAAAAACCATCATTTTGTGTTAGTCCGTCAAAAGGAATTTATAAATGTTTTGCTTGTGGAGAGGGCGGCGATGCTTTAACTTTTCTCATGAAAACACAAAATAAAGATTTTAAAGAATTAGTTATTGAGCTTGCTGAAAAATTCAATATTGAACTTCCGCATGGTACAGGTTTTACATCTGAAAATAAATCTTTAAAAGATGATATGAAACGTGCTTGTAAAGAAGCTGCAAGATTTTATCAAAAACAGCTTACTCTTGATAAAGATGCTGCAAAGGCTACATCTTATCTAAAACAAAGAAGTATTAACGATTCTATTATCGATATTTTCTCATTAGGTTGGGCACCAAATGAGTATCATAAATTATACGATGCCCTTAAGGGGTCTTTTTCAGATGAGGTGTTGGAAAAAGCAGGTTTAATTTTAAAAGGCAAAAAAGGTGATTGGATTGACAGATTCAGAAACAGAATTATTATTCCTATTCAGGATGAGAATGGTGAATTTGTTGCTTTTGGTGCAAGAGCTGTGGATGAAGGTCAAAATCCTAAATATTTAAACTCTGCTGATTCTCTTATATATAACAAGCGTAAGTTATTATTTGGCTTATATACCGCAAAAGAAGCTATAAAAGAAGAAGACTCCGTAATTATTATGGAGGGATATTTTGATGTAATCTCAACACAGGCACATGGCATAAAGAATTGTGTTGCATCTTGTGGTACAGCATTTACGCAGGAACACGTGAGATTACTTTCAAGATATACTAAATCACGACGTATATTCCTATCTTTTGATACTGATTCTGCAGGTGTAAATGCTACAACTAAAGGTGGTGAAACAATCAGAGAAGTGTTTGCTTCTCTTGGAAATATCAAGCAATTTGATGAAAGTCATGTGTCTTCCGGTAATGAAAATTATGCTTGTGAAATCCGTGTAGTATCACCGCCGGAAGGGAAAGACCCTGATGAATTTATTAGGGCTTATGGTGCGGATGCATTACGTGAGCATATTAACAATGCACCGTTATTGATTGATTTTGAATTGAATAATATTCTTAAGCGTAGTCATGCCGTTCAGACTCCTCAAGAGAAATCGAAAATAGCAGAAGAAGTTATTCCAATATTGTGTGAAATACACAATAAAGTTATACAAGGTGAGTATATCAAAATGGTTGCTACAGCACTTGATATCAGTGAAGCGGGTTTGATTTCCGAAGTTAAGAAATTATCGAGATTTGAACCGGATAATACATTTGTACCGGTTATACAAACTAATGTAACAAAAACTTCACAAATAGGCGAAAAGGCGCAAAAAAATTTATTGAGCGTTTTTTTAGTAGATGGAAATCAGATTACTTTACCTCAAATAAGTGAAAT
>JAMPEO010000185.1 GCA_023665105.1 Candidatus Gastranaerophilales bacterium
ATATATTTTCTTCTTTACTTAAAAATAATGTAGCGCCGCTTGTAATATTGTCTGATACTGCAGGTGAAAATATTATTATATCTCTCTCGTCTCCCTGAAAACCATGTGCCGTATTAATTAATAAGTTAACAGAGTTCATTCTTGAAATAAGTTCTGTATCTTTATGTATAAGTTCTCTAATTTTATTTACTTGAGCTCTAAAAGGCGATACCACACCGATAGTGCCAATATAACTATTTTTTATTAATATTTCTCTTAGTTTTTCTACAACAGCTTGAGCTTCTTGAATGTTCAACAATCCTCCGGACGACGGTCTCATTGACTCTCCAACAACATTTTTCCAGATAATAGGGTGAGCAATTTCATTGAAAAAATGTAAGTCATTTACAGATGTTGCAATTCTAAGGCTATTATTATAAAATTCTCGGTTTGAAAAATTTATAATATCACAATTTGAACGATAATGTTCTTTTAATGAAATGATTTCTTCATGCGAATTAACTACTCCTTCTGCTATGTTATATAGAGAGTTTATTACATATGAAAATCTTGCATCTTCGACTGAGAACTTATGTTTTATTCTTAAGTTTTTTTCATCTGATAGCCGTATATTTGTAATGTGTGAGAGCTGTTTTGGATCACCAATTATAACCATTTGTTTAGCTCTGTACAATAACGGAATGGCTGATGCGATATCGCATTGACTCGCTTCATCGAAAACAACAATATCATAATAGTTTTTTATAAAAGGAATTTTCCCACTTTTAGCTGAAAGCGAAGTCACAGCCCAACATGGTAGCATCTCGGAACAGTCTTTTAGTAGTTGAGTATATTGACCTGATTGTAATTTTGTTAAATATCCGTCACCATGTTCATTAATATTAATAATTTCTTTCATTAGAGGTACGAAAGCACTTAAGTTTTTTCGTTGACTTTTAGATAGGTTCATTGATTGTTTTATTAAGTACAATTGCCAAATTCTTTTAGACAACGTCAAAACTTTATCATTACATCTAAAAATGGAACAATTTATTTCTTCTAATGTTGGCATTTTTTGTAATTTATGAACTTTGCGTAAATATTCTTTATATTTAAATAACTGATTTAATTGCTCTTTACAATCTTCAATAGAATCATAATAGTCATTAATGTTTAAAATATCATATTTTTCAGATAAATTCGATAAATCAATATTAATTTTAGACGCAATATCTTTCAAGATTTTAAGATTAGTTTCAAAAGACTTTATTCTTTTTTTTGCGACTATTTTCCAGATGATTTGATCAAACAAATTAAATTTATTAGTATTAACTGTTGTTAATGTTTTATCAAATTCACAAATAAAATGATTTATATCTGCAAGATTAATTTTTTCAAAACTATCAATAAATTTTTGTCCTTGCTTAATTCTGAAAGCTGTTACATCTTGGTCAGCCTCATCAACTTCATTTCTGTAATTTTTAACTTTTATAGCAGTATCTTTTAATTCAATAAGTTGTTTTTGGATTTTATTGTATTCTGCATACTTTTCATCAAACTCTTCTATTAATTCCGCAGTTCCATTTAATTGCAATAAAGATAATAGATATTTTGCTAAATTATGACTGTATTTATTACTTCCTTGTCTTAAAAGTATGGGGCGATCCCCAATTTGATTTATTCTTTCATCAATAATATCTACTGCTTTATTATTTTTACTGGCAAACAAAATTTTCTTATTATTCAAAACAGCATTGATAATTATATTACCTATTACTTGTGATTTACCTGTGCCTGGAGGTCCAGTTATTATTGTGACAGGGCTAGTTAAAGCTGATTTTACAGCATTTCTCTGTTCTTCATTCAAAGGTAAGACTTCTAATATTGGATATTTAGTATCACTTTCACTATTAACATTTTGGTCTAGCAAAATTTCTAAAGCTGTTCCTTTTATATTTGCATTTGTTAATTTAGATAATTGTCTCAATTCTTGGACCAATCCCTGTGTATACGCGTTTTGTTCTATATGAACAAGCATTGCATTATCAAATATTCCACCTTCATCAATTTCTATTAAGTTTACTTCTTTGTTTTTCCACTCCCAATTCGGTGTTATATTTTTTAATTTTTGAATTAAGTTATCAATTTCAAATACTTCAGAATTATCATACAAACCTAAAGATTGTTCCATACTGATTACATCATTTATAATCTGACTCCCAGAACTTCCACAAAGAGTTTTGACAACATCAAAATTTATTAGCGGTGTTTCAATATCCATTATACCGTTGTTTATATTTAACTTAAATAAAAAAATAGGCTCCAATTTATAAAAGGACTTTCCATTTTTTGACTTAACTTCTCTTACTGATGTTGGATATCCTATATAAAAGTTTGCACCACGAAAATTGTTAGTATACAAGGAAATATCTTTTTGTCCCAAATCCTCTATTGTTTTAGGAAAATTTTTTAAATCAATATAATCAGGAATAGAGCTTCGAGATGTAGAATATAAGGATACACTTATACCTTCGTTTCCTATGCAATCAATATAATATTCACAAATGTCTTTTAAAGTTGCCATTTCAGTTAAAGTATATCATGAACATTATTTGTGATAAAATTAAGCAGTTCGGAGGTATTCATGGCAAATGAAGTTTCTAAAATTTATAATGATATAGCAGAATTGCTTAATGTTGCTCGCTCAAAAGCATATCAGGCGGTAAATTCCATTATGGTTGAAACGTATTGGAAAATCGGTCAGCGTATTGTTGAAGAAGAACAAGGAGGAAGTTCAAGAGCTGAATACGGAGCAAAACTTATTGAAAATTTGTCTAAATACCTGACTGATGCATTCGGTAAAGGTTTTTCAGAAGCTAATTTGAAAAACATGCGCCAATTCTATCTTACTTATCCTGAATTCGACACGCAGTGCGTAGCGAATTTATCTTGGACAAATATTAGAACAATTATTAGATTGGATAATAAACAAGAACGTGACTATTATTTAAAAGAATCTGCAGAGCAAAATTGGACTTCACGTCAATTAGAGAGAAACATTAAGAGCGGTTATTACCACAGGCTTTTATCAACTCAAAAAACTGTGAATGATACAGAAAAATGTTTACCTGCAGCAATTGACTCAAAAGAATTTATAAAAGATCCGTATGTTTTAGAGTTTCTTGACCTGCCTGAGAATATTGAAGGTAAAGAAAGCGTCCTAGAAACCGCCTTAATCAATAATCTTCAAAAATTCTTGCTTGAACTTGGCAAAGGTTTCTCGTTTGTTGCCCGCCAATTTAGAATTAGCACCGAAACCGACCATTTTTATGCAGATTTGGTTTTTTACAATTATTTGCTCAAATGCTTTGTCGTTATTGATTTAAAGACTACAAAATTAACACATGCTGACATTGGGCAAATGGATATGTACGTTAGAATGTTTGATGAACTAAAGCGTGGTGCTGATGATAACCCCACGATCGGTATAATTTTATGCACAGACAAATCTGAAACTATGGTCAAATACTCTGTTTTAAAAGAAAGTCAGCAAATTTTTGCAAGCAAATATAAAACCGTACTTCCAACGGAAGAAGAACTTGCTGATATGATACAAAAAGAAAATACTAAACTTTTAGCTTCCAAGGATTAAAAAACACCATTTAAACCCTGTTCAAAAAGTGTTCAAATACTCGTTAAAGTAGGGTTTTTAATTTATATAAACCTTGGTTTGAATATATTTAAGACCGTTATAAAACAATTTTAAAAAATTATTCATCCATAAGTAATCTCTAAAATTTTTCTTTGATTTCTCTGACAATACTAGGCGATAAGCCAACTGATTTTGTTTTTTCCGTTTTGCGCTTACCATTTGCTTTGCAAACCGCACGTTCTGATGTACCTTTGATTTCAGCATGTTCTTTGGTTGCAATCCAGCAATCATTTGAGTTGTGCACAATTGTATCCTCTCACACATTAACTCTTGTTCTATGAAAATCGTAGCCAATGTGTCTATATCGAAACATATCAACAACTGCCACTTCAAACCCACAAAAACATTGTTTTTCTCATATTGCAAAAGCAAAATATTTGTAGTATTTTGAGAAACTTTTTCAAACGGAGCTAAACGGAACCTGATTTAGTTCCATTTGTACTATAATAAAGAAAACAAGTGAT
>JAMPEO010000186.1 GCA_023665105.1 Candidatus Gastranaerophilales bacterium
CATTATAAAAAGAATATTATTCTTTTCTAAAAATTCTGTAAATCCAGAATTTTTAAAGTTGTCAAAATAAAAAATATTATCATATTCACGGTCGATTTGTTTTGCGTGGCACAATGCATTTGTTTTGAATGTCGGTAAATAGAATACAATCTTACTATATTTTTGTATCTCAAAGAAGTTTTCTATATTACTATTTTTTTCTTTATTCATAATAATATCAGTTACAGGTAAACCGGTAACATAAATATTTTGATATTTCGCTCTAAAGCAAGAACACATAAGATGTTTGAAAATATCAGACGGTACAAAATTTAAGAATTTATTTCCAATAAAGTTTAATCGTTTAGTTGTGTTTTTATTTTTAATAGTATCAGAATCCGTTAATCCTACTGTTTTTATAGGCATTCCGTGCCAGAAGTTTACATAAGTATGTTTATCTGATTTTAAATAATCTAATATGAATCTGGAGTTTGCAATAACAATATATTTTGCTCTATAAAGTTCCCATAAAGCTTTGAATGTATAAAACTTGTAAGTTTTATTTGTTTTGCTGACATCATCCTGATTTTCTGTAATTCTTATACATTTATATTCAGGGTGGTTCTTTTTTATCCAGTCTATGAATGGGTCTATTTTATTTTCTTGCTTTGGGTAAAGTATAGATACTATTTTATTTTTTTGTTTTGGTAAAACTAAATCTAATAAAGCTAAAAATCCCTTTAGATTCTTAATCAATGTTTTTTCGATATCTAATGTTAATTTTATTTTTATGAAACCTAAATTTATAATAAATAATTTTGTTTGTTTTGTATAACTAAACAATCTATTTCTCCTTTTTTATTTTTAATGAAAATTTAATTCCTAGAATGTTTATAATAATTTTATTAGGTGTTTTTCGTATTGAAAAAAAATCAACAAATAATAATTTTTTTAATAAAAATTGTTTATAAGTTTTTGATGTATTTACTATTTTTAAAAGTTTGTAATCAACAAAATCTTCAACTTCTTCAAGATTATTTTCTTTGGATATTTGTTGGAAAAATTTCTGCAGTTCATTATAAAAATCTTCTGTGATAGATTTATCAATTTTAGTATATTTTTTAAAGTAAAAAAATATTGAATTTATTGTTGCAATAAGAAAGTAATCTATAAATTTGTTATTAGAAATATTTATTTCTTTAATAAGTTGATATGCTCGTTTTTTTGCTTGTATAAAATCTTTCCAATACTTGCTTATTGCTGTAATAGATTGCTCTCGTCGGCGGTAATTATATAAAGGTTCATTTAATATTGAAATACTACTTGCTAAAGTTAAGATTTTAACATTGAATCTTTGGTCTTCAAATCCACCTTTATCAAACAGTATATTATTATTTAATAAAAAATTTTTATCATATATTTTATACCAACATTCTCCATTACTAAAAAATGGAATATTTATATCAGAAGGTTTTGCATTTGTTTGTCCTTCTATATTGAGAAATTGTGTGAGTTTATCTTTGTTTATATATCTTTTTTCTTTGTTTTCTTCATAGGTATATAAGCCAAATAATACAAAATCGTTTTTGTTTTTAGAAATTTGATTATAAGCTAATTCACAGGCATTTAGTTCTAGCCAATCATCAGAATCGAGAAACATTATATATTCGCTGTTAACTTCTTTTAAGGCTACGTTTCTTGTATTGCCTAAACCGCCATTTTGTTCTAAAGTGATAATTTTTATTCTGCTATCATTCTGTGCATATTCAGATAATATTTCTCCTGAATTATCAGGAGAACAATCGTTAACGCAAATGATTTCAATATCTTCCAATGTTTGATTAACTACACTATCCAAACATTGACGTAAATATTGTTCAACATTGTAGACAGGTATAATAACACTTACCTTAGACATTGACTAATTCCTTGTTTAAAAATGTATCAATGATTTTTGCCAAACATATAGATTCATCAGGATTAAATTTATATGACAATCTTCCAGAGTTTATTGAATGTAGGAATTCAGATAACTCATATCTCAAACCATCACCATCAAACTTTGTGAAAACTTTTTGAGTTTTAGAAAGATCCTCAAATCTTATCTCAAAATATTCTGTTTTCCACCAAGGAGCCGGAACATAAATATAACCTTTTGTACCGGCTATTACTAAATCACCTTCTTTTTTTACACCTATACCTATTGTTGCAGTAGCTAATGCATTATCATAAATAAGATTTATTTTACTATAACTATCAACTCCGGTTTCTTTATCATAGAAACTATTAAAATGAATATCTTTATAATTAGTTCCTAAAAGCTTTACAATAGGACATAACGGATATGTTGCAAGCTCGGTAACGCTGCCGCCACCCATACTTTTGTCATATTCACGTAAATTCTTATTTGTTACAAGTTTTGTAAATGTTGCACTTATATCTTTAATGTCACCAATCAAACCGCTCTTAGCAACATTCACAAGTTTTGTAAAACAAGGAGCATACGCTGTTTTGATTGCTTCTTGTAGTATCACTTTGTTTTCTTCTGCAAGTTCAAATAATTCAATAGCTTGTTTTTCTGATAAAACCATAGGCTTTTCACATAAAACGTGCTTTTTATTTAATATTGCTTCTTTTACATAATCATAGTGAGTTTTGTGTGGTGAAGCAACATAGACCGCATCTACTTCTTTTAAAAATGTTTCATAATCTACAAAATAATTGTTTAATTCAAATTTCTCAGCAAATTGTTTAACATTATCAATATTATGTCCACAAACAGCTTCAACGCTTAAACCACTTACATATCTCGCTTCTGCAATAAATCTGCCTGCGATTCTTCCGTTACCAACTATACCAAGTTTCAATATGCTATTTTGTTGGTTGCGAAGTTCTGTTGACGAAACACCCTTTGTTCTGTCTAAATAAACTACATCACAATATTCTTTTAAATAATCAAATTTTCCAAGCCAATCTGAACCGATGACAAAAGTGTCTACGTCATATTTTTGTATGTCTGCGATTTTTTGTCCGAAATATTCTTCTACAATAATCTCATCAGCCAAACCTGTAGCTTTTACATTTTCTATTCTTGTCATTAAGGGTTGAGATACATTTAACTTACCACGATTGTAGTCGTATTCTTCACTTGTTACACCAACTATCAAGTAATCACCCATTGATTTGGCTCTTTTTAAGATATTCATGTGACCGTTATGCAACAAATCAAATGTTCCATAGGTTATTACTTTTTTCATTATCTATTCCCCAGTTCTTTTATAGTTTCAGCTTCTTCTTGTGAAAGTTTTGCAAACATACTATGCCCTATACCAATCTTTGATGGATATTCCATATAGTTTCCAAAAACTTCTGTTAAATATTTGTGAGTATTATTCGCACAAGGATAATTCCCACCTTCATAAGTGATTTCAGACAAAGGAAAAATTGTATCGTGACTATAACACCAATTTTTCCAACCGTGATTAAAATCTAATCCCCAAACTAAGTCTGAATTTTCTACGTGTTCTTTTATATAAGATGATTTTTTCTCGTTTATTTTAGAGAATATTACATCATCAGACATCTGATGGTTACAAGTTTTGTTCAATTCTTTACGAATTTGCTTAATTTCTAATGTTTTTTCTAATTGTTTTTCGTGGCTTAATATTTCACCTAAATAATCGTATGGAAAAATATCAACAAATAAGTGCGGACATTTCTTATGCTGAACTTTAATATAGTATTGGCAAGGATTTTTTTGACTACGAACGTGTCCTGCAAAAATTTCTTTATTACGAGAACTGTTTTCAAAAGCTTGAATAATTTTCTCGTAATCTTCACGTAACATACCTACATCAATATCATCATCCCAAGGAATATATCCTTTATGTCTAACAGCACCTAGCAATGTTCCGAAATCCAGCCAGTATTTTAGCCCGTTTTCTTTGCAAACATAATCAAGCTCTTTTAGCAAGGCTAAATTTGCTAATTGTATATCTCTAATCTGACCTGTTGCAGGTGGTAATGTTGTTATATCAATATTATTCTTCTTGTAATAATAGTAAGGGTTTTCTTTTCGTTTTTTTGAATACTCTGCTTTAGGAAACTTGAACTTTAAGCCAAAAATTCT
>JAMPEO010000187.1 GCA_023665105.1 Candidatus Gastranaerophilales bacterium
AGCAGATGAATTGATTGAAAACGGCTCTGTTATGGTTAATGGAAAAATCGTTAAAGAGCAAGGATTTCAAGTTGGTGCGAAAGATAAAGTTTTTGTTAATAAAGTTTTAGTTCGCCCAAAACGACTTGAATACTACAAATTTTATAAGCCTGCTGGTTATATTACAACATCTGATGACGAAAAAGGTCGCAAAACTATTTATGATGTTATTCCTAAAGAGTTGAGCGAGTTAAAACCTGTTGGTCGTTTAGATAAAGATTCTACAGGGTTACTTATTATGACTAATGACGGCGATTTAATAAATCAGTTAACTCATCCGTCCGTTAAGGTTTCGAAGGTGTATGTTGTTTCAGTAGAAGGTAAGGTTACTATAAATGATTTAGAAACCTTATATAAAGGTATTGAAATTGAAAAAGGTAAAATGGCTTATGCGGATGCATCGGTTATTGAAATAACAAACAAGTCTACAATGCTGCAAGTTGTTTTAACGCAAGGTATGAATCGGCAGATTCGCAAGATGTTTGATTATTTAGGGCATCCTGTTTTATCTTTGAAAAGAATACAACACGCCACTATTTCGTTAGATGGATTGAAACGTGGACAAATTAAACCAATAAAACCTGCTCAAATTAAAGATTTAAGAAATTATTTAAAGAAATTGGAGAAATCAAAAAATGCTTAAAGTTGCTATTGTTGGAAATATTGCATCAGGTAAGTCTGAGGTTCAAAAATATCTCGCTGAAAAAGATTTTGTTGTTTTAGATACCGATATGATGACTCATGATATTTTGATGGATAAGCCGGATGTAGCAGAAGCATTTGAAGATTATGATGTTTTTGAATATGGTCGTCTTTCAAAAGAAAAACTTGGGAAATTAGTTTTTTCTAATCCTGAGCTTAAAGAAAAATTAGAAGATATTGTTCATCCTTTTATAATACAAGAAATTGAAAATGCATTTAAAACTTATTCGGACGAAAAATATCTGTTTATTGCAATTCCGCTTTTGTTTGAAGTTGGATGGGAATCTCTTTTTGATAAAATTATCTTTGTTTCATCAGATGATAATCTTCGTTTAGAACGTTTGATGAATAGAAATAATTTATCTGAAGCTGATGCAATGTTACGTATCAACTCGCAGCTTCCTCAAACTGAAAAACTTGATAAAGCTGATGTTATTATTTCTAATAATTCATCAAAAGAAGAGTTGTATAACAGTATTGAAAATATGCTAAAAACTTGGTAGTTTCTTATTTTTTCTAAAATCTAAATATCTGACACATTGTTTTACTCTGTCATATCCAAGCATTATGCCAAGCATGAAATCTTGTTCAGGTGTGAGTTTATTTAGTTTTGGATTAAATGTCTTCACTACGTCGACACAAGGCTTTGCTCCAAAATAAACGTTGATTTTATCATTTGATATATCATGAACAACATAGTCTATTTTTTCTCGTTGTAGTCGATTTTCTATTGTTTCTTTATGCTTTGCTTTTTCGGTTGTCAGTATAAGATTACGTATCCCTTTTTTAAACTCATATATGTGATGCGTAAAAACTCGTAAATCACTTATTTCTGCCATCTTTTTAGGGTTCATTTTTGGTGCTTGTGTGAATGATACTAAATTCTGACGTTGGATATTAGGTCTATTTGAATTAGTTGTTTGTAATGAATAGGGACTTATCATTGAAATTCTCATTTCTTCTCTCCTTTTATATAAATGTTAGTTATGTCTAACATTTATATTATAACTCTAGCTTTTAAATCTGTCAATGATGAAGAAAATTTATAGTCCGCCGTTCAGGCGTGAAAGAGGTTCTTTGCTTAGTGGTGGTAGTATCATAGCATTTGGATTATGAACGTTAAATCTGATGCGTGAGTTTGTCTGTATGATTGGAAATTCTTCTGTCATACCAATAACGTTTTTATACCAATCTTTTGATTCATTTTTTGAGATAAGTTTTATATTACCTACGCATTGAGCTTCATCGCTTCTTCTCTGTGCGATTTGCAAAAGTCTTATTCCGATATCTTTTATGTGTTCCAAACCTTGTTTGTAGTATGGGGTATCCGGTTTGGAATAGTTTCTCAAATTATCAACAAATACGTGGCTCGGGTCTGCACTTTCATAAGATGTTTGTGGATTATAATCGTATTTTTTTATTACAATATCAATTTCACCCAAAATATCATTATTATCATTTCTTATTGAATAATTTTCATGATTATTGCCGTTGTTTCGTTTAAATACGTTTACTAAACATTCTTCATTTGTTGCAGCTTTTCTTGCTTTAACTTTGCCTATATATCCATTTAAACAGCTGCCGATGTTAGTGTGTTTTAGCGTTTCAACAGAAGTTCCTTTAAAAGAGGGTGATGTCATCCTTTTTTGAGAAACTTGTAATGGGTAAATTGATGTATGTATATTATTTATCATATTTCTTTTAAATTCGCTAAAAATTATAATTGTGCAAATATAAAAATATTGTTACATTAGTTAATTTAATAGCAAAAAATATTATTAGTGGTCTTATTTAACTATAGTGTGACTAAAAATAAAGGATAAAATAATGCGTACATCATTCCGTAAAAGCCCAATTTCTCAGATTAAGACTGCTATAAGAAACTATAAATATGAAAAACATGAAAAAGAATTAAATAAGTTAGTTAATTTAGAAGATGTACAACAACCGGATGCGTATCGTCAACTGTTTGAAGCACGTGAATTGTTAGCAAGACATGCAAAAGCTAATAAAGTGTCTTTGCAGTTTATTACTCCTCCTTCATCTTCTGAAAAAGATGCTAAAAATTTGGCTATTTTTGTAAATGGAGACTATAACTATGTTTCTGCAAGAATAAACTCAGATACGAATGCTATTGAAACGGTTCAACGTCCTATCTACAGAATGTTGGAAGATAAAGATGGTTTAAATTATCAATCTGTATGTATGGAATCACACGAAGATAATTTCTTAAAACGTGTTTATAGAAAAACAGATGAGTTGATTTCACGCCTAAATAATAAAAAATAAAAATGAATATACAATCTCAATTTAATATATCTTCTCAAAATAACTATCAAGTAAAAAATGAGTATTCGTTTTGTGCAAATCTTGTGCCAAAAATTAAGCCTTGTTATATTTCTGATGATGTTGTTATTTTAAATAATGAAACAGCTGTTTTAAAGAAATCGGCTCCATTCTTTAAGGGGATGCAGAAAATGTTAGATACATTAAATACGTTGTTTGCAAATCGTACAAAACGAGCGTATTTCTTTTATCCAGAGGATAAAGACAGAGTCGCTGAATTTATGACGAAACTTCCAAAGGAAGAATTGAAAAAACGTAAAATGCTGGGCTGTGTGGGAGTTGGCTGGAATAATATGGCGTTTAAACTGGATAAAAATAAAGTTTTATGTATATCTGATGATATGAGTTTCTTAGATTCCAGACCGATGGAAGATTTTGACTTACCATTTATAAAAAAAGGTAATTTAACTCCTGATTCTGATGAGGGTTGGTTTATTCGTAAATTGGGAAAACCTGTTACAGAAGAGGAATTGGAAACTTTAAAGACCAGAATTGAAGAGAAAGGTTATGAAACATACGATTGGAGAACTGATCAGGCTTGCAAAGTTGATGACAAAATATACTTGTTGGATTATGAATGTGCACGACCTAAAAGATACTAATTATGTATCATTCCAACAAAACCTTTAAACTTTTCTATTAGGTCGTTAAAAGTTATATTTATTGTCAAATTTGTTCTTTTGTTTACGATGTCTAAAGTTTCTTTTTGATTATCAACATTCGTAACAGTTAAGCAATGGAATTTTTTGTTTGCGTTGTGTCTTGAAGGGACTATGCCTGATAATGCGATAAAGCTGTAGTCTTTTGGTGATAAGTTTCCTAATTTTTCTAAGATTTCTAATACTTTATCACGAGAATTTTTCATTGTTAAATGTAGACTGTCTTCACCAATGCTAATTGGGGTTTGACCAGTAAACCATTTAAAAGCGTTTGATGGTTTATTAAATTCACATGGTCTTGTTATTCCAAATCTGCCCAGTCTTGAAATCAATGGCTTCTGTGACGGGTTGCTTTTTATCAT
>JAMPEO010000188.1 GCA_023665105.1 Candidatus Gastranaerophilales bacterium
TTGGTTACCTGATGCACAAGTTGCTGTAATGGGTAGAAATGACAGAGCTGGTTATCAAGTATGGTCTGCAGCTGATGGATATCCTGGCGATGGTTGCTTCAGAGAATTCCACAAAAAAGATGATAAATCAGGCATGCATTATTGGAGAATTACTTCACCTAAAACAGATTTAGGTGACAAGATGTTGTACGACCCAGTGTTAGCATTGAATAAAATCAATGAAAACTCTGACCACTATACAACAATGATTTATCACTTGTTAAACGATTATAAAAAAGCTCATAACGGACAAGAAGGTCTTGTTATGGTTTCATTTGATACAGAGTTATTCGGACACTGGTGGTTTGAAGGGGTTGAATTCATTAAACAAGTTATTAAAAAATTCAATCAGTTCTTGCCTGAAGTTGAAATTATGACTGCCGGTGAATACATTAAGAAACACCCGCCAAAAGAAGCTATTCAAATCCCTGAATCTTCTTGGGGACAAGGCGGACACTTCTATGTATGGCAAAACCATTTAACAGAATGGATGTGGCCAATTATTCATTCTTGCGAAAAACGAATTACTGATATTGTAGCAAAATATGAAAAAGTTCCTGAAGACAAGCTTTTACATAGAGCTTTGAATCAATTAGCAAGAGAAAACTTGTTATTACAAAGTTCTGACTGGCCTTTCTTAATAACAACATGGCAAGCTAAGGACTATGCTACAGATAGATTCAATGAACATGTTGATAGATTTAGCTTCATTGCAGACATGATTGAATCAGGAAACATAGACGATGCTAAGCTTCAAGAAATTGAAAGCATTGATAATTGTTTCCCTGTAATCGATTATAGAGTTTATTTACCAATCGAAGAAGGTGTAATTCCGCAACAAGCGAAGAAACTTGCACCGCTATATACTGACTAATTATTTATAAAAAAATAAAAGAACCGACTTATCTAAGTCGGTTCTTTCTTTTGCTTACAAATTCTTTATTCTACTAAATTATTCGTATTTTTAATAAATTCTTCTTGAGCACTTTCTAAACCTAATTCATTATATAATTTAGAATAAATTTCAGAGGCTTTCTTTTCATTAGATTTTAAGTTTAATGCAAACGTTTTATTTGATCCGTCATTGTTAATTACACCATCAATCTTTGAAGAATCTATTTCGAAACCTTTTGCAGAACTTAAAATATCTTCTGTCAAAGTACTTGTTGCATATTCTGCAACATCAATATATCCGTCTTTATTTATGTCTAAAGCATCAGCAGAAAACTTATCACCGCCAACTTTTTGAATAGTTTCTGTCATTTCTTCTGTTTTAACTTCTATTCTTTTTCCTAACTCTTCATAGGCATTACCCAATAAAGCCATTTTATCTAACTTACCATTTGGCATATAACGGTATTCAAACTTCAATGGCGGCATAGTATCTTTTGCCAAATCTGAGGTATATGACTGATAATTTGATAACGAATTTCGTCCATATCTAACAGAACTATTATTTATTTTTCCGTCGTAAATACCTTGCCTGCCATCAATTCTTGCAACATTTCCACTAACACTATACATAGCTATAATACCTACACTTTTATCTTACATATATATAAAGTAAAAAAATAGGTTAAAATTGCTTAAATGTTAAATATTAAGCGTTTAAAACATATCTTTACTTAATATTTTGTTATAAATTATGACAGCAATACCCTGTTAGTATTACAATAATTTTACGTATGGACAAAAGATGAAAGGGATACATATATAATGGTACTTGAAATGACCTATCCGGAGTTGGAAAGAGCAGTAAATCCTACTCATGATATAAAACTATTTGCAGGACGTTCAAATCCTGAACTTGCTCAGGAAATTGCAAATCATTTAGGCACAACTGTTGGACCTATGGTTATCAAAAATTTTGCAGATGGTGAAATTTATGTTCAAGTAAAAGAAAGTGTCAGAGGGGATGACGTATTTATTGTTCAACCATTATGTAACCCTGTAAATGAAAATCTTGTAGAACTTTTAATAATTATAGATGCATTCAAACGTGCAAGTGCAAAAACTATTACAGCAGTAATACCTTATTATGGTTATGCAAGACAAGACAGAAAAACATCAGGCAGAGAAGCTATTACAGCTAAGTTAGTTGCGGACTTATTAACAACAGCAGGAACTGACCGAGTTTTAGCAATGGATTTACATACCGGTCAAATTCAAGGCTTCTTCAACATTCTTGTTGACCACATCTATGCAACACCAATTATTGTTGATTACATTAAGAGTTTGAATATTCCTCAAGAAGATATGGTTGCAGTAAGCCCTGATACAGGTGGTGTACAAAGAACAAGACATTTTGCAAAAAGTCTTGGCTGCCCGCTTGCTATCATTGATAAAAGACGTGACAAACATAATGAAGCAATCGCTGCACACGTTATCGGTGATGTTAAAGATAAAGTTTGTCTAATGTTTGACGATATCATTGATACTGCAGGAACAATCACCGAAGCGGCAAAATTACTAAAATCACACGGTGCAAAAGCAGTATATGTTGGTGCAGCACACGCAGTATTTTCAGGTCCTGCACTTGAAAGACTTAAAGATGCACCGATTGAAGAATGCTTCGTAACTAACACTATTCCTTGGGATAAAGATAAGCTACCGGCAAAAGTTAAACAGCTATCTGTAGCACCTCTTTTAGGGCAGGCTATTTCAAGAATACATGATGATGAATCTGTAAGTTCATTATTCGGCTTTGAAAAAGAAATGAAATTATAAACTTATAAACATTTGTAAATAAAACAGCTGGCGATTAGCAAAATAGTATTGTCAGCTGTTTTGTTATTAGTGTGTAAAACTAGTGGTGCATAATTTGGTTTCAAGCGTTTCTAACAAAAACAATAATCAACAACATTCAACTGTATTAAAAACTCTATGCGGTGGTGCAATAGGAATGGCAATACCAACTGCTATAGTTTGTGACACTTTTACTCCAGTTACAGTTGCTGATGCAAAAGAAACAGCAGAGGGCATGAGAAAGTTCATGCCTGATATGGATACATTTGAAAACACAAAAGCTAACATTCAAAAATTACTTAAAGACACTGGATTAGAGAAAAAAGGTGTTAAACTTTTAGCACACGATGGAACCAGTGAAAGTGATAAAGCATTAAGAGATATTTTAAACCAAATTGATCCAAGTACAAAAAAATTGAACCAAATAGTTAAAGATAATCTATTTAATACCACAAAATATGGAGCAAATGCTTGCTTTATAAGCAATAGCAACACAATACATATTAGCCGCAGAAATCTATACACTAGTGCCTATCACGAACTTGGCCACGCCATGAACGCAAAGACTAATATTTTTTCAAAAGCACTGGCAAAAGCAAGAGGCATAACTCCTTATGGAATATCAATATTAGCACCGATAACTTTAGCTGTAGGATTGTTCCATAAAATAGATAAAAATAAACCTATAGAACAAAAAGATAAGAAAGAACAAACATTAGATTTCGTAGCTAATAATGCGGGTAAACTAACATTAGCTAGTTATGTTCCATTACTTGGAGAAGAAGGACTTGCGAGTATAAGAGGTTTAAAACAAGCAAAAAAAGTTTTACCGGAAGATAAATTATCTAAATTGGCAAAGAATTATTTCAAAGCATGGGGTACTTATGCGAAATTAGCTGCAGCTGTATCAGCAGCAGTTGGTTTTGGAGTTATGGTTTCAAACGGTTCTATGAAAAATTTTGAAAATAATCAGTCAGACGAGCTATAAAAATTTAAGGTGTTATCGCTTATTATTGATATATGAAATGCGATAATCTTTCAAGAGTTGAACTCATTGAGGAAATTCGTCGATTAGAAACATTAAATAGTGAATTAAGAACTAATGAATCCAAAATTTGGGATATGGTAAAAATTTTAATCACCAAGATTTCTCACGAATTTAAAACTCCACTAAATTCAATAATAGGTTTTACAGAACTGCTCAAATATAAATCAAAAAATTTGAAAGACTCTGAATATATTGAAAATATTTCTATAAGTTCT